>DATKNZ010000402.1:0-15929 GCA_035541055.1 Candidatus Acidiferrum sp.
AACCGGCAGGCTTTTGGGCGGTTCCGCCAACCCCAACGCCTCCCTCACCTCACCGTGACCACACCGTATCCTCACCGTAGAACCTCTAACTTCAAGTTAGAGGTTCTACGGTGAGGATACGGTGTGGTGACGGAGGGACTACGGTGAGACTACGGCGAGACTATGGAGATGTCTCGGAATGAGCCCGTTAGAGGGCCCGTCGCGTCCGGGGGCCCTGAAATGGCGGGCAGCCGCTACGTGAGCGCATTTATGAACCGGTCCAGTTAGGCGCTACGAGCATTCGACCCGGCGCGCTCTGCATTTCCGCACTTGGGGGAAAGCTCAGGGCAAGGGCCATCGCGAAGCCGGGGAGTGCAAGGGAGCGCAGCGTCCAGCCGGGCACCTGGCCCGTGCCGTCGCGCACGAGCAACTGGCAATCGGGCCCGCACGGGTGCAGGGGGACTTCGATCTCTTTCGATGGTCTGCTGAGCCCCTGGCCGGTGCCCTTTAAGAATGCTTCCTTGCGGGCCCACACATCGAAAAGTGCCTGAAGGCGTTGGGCTTGCGGCAGGTTCTGCCACTCGCGCTGTTCCCGGGGCGAGAGAACGGTGGCCGCCAGGGCCGGCAGATCGGGCAGGTCACGCACTTGTTCGATGTCGATGCCGAGGGGGCCTCCGAGCGAGATTGCGACAGCAGCTACCCCGCTGGAGTGCGCCGCGCTGAAGTGCAGCGGACGGCCCGTTGAGTCCGATACCGGCCCGGGCTTGCCGAAGGGACCATAGGAGAACACGAGGCTCGCGGGTTCCGCCCCGGTGTGGCGCCCGAGCAGCTCGCGCAGCAACCCTCGGCGAGCAATGAAGCGATCGCGGTCGCGTTCGAAGCGGAAGCGGGCGGCGCGGTCGAGTTCGTCACTTGAAAGAGTGCCGGACAGGGCGTGCCGTCTCGCCGGCGGCAAGTCCAGTTCGGCGCAGATGACCTGGACCTCGCCGGTTGCCAGGTAGGGACGCCTCGCCGAGGCGTCTGGGTTTTGGCGGCAGACGCCTCGGCGAGGCGTTCCTACCAACGCAGGCGTTGGCAGCGGGTCGAGGGCCATGCTTCAGACCTTTACCAGCGGCTTGATGTCGGCGCGGAGCTTGCGGTCCTGGCCATTCATCTGGCCATATTCGAGCTTCACCAACCGGTCGGCAACATGGAAGTAGCGGTCGTCGTGAGTGATGACCACGACGGTCTTTCCGTTGGCCCGCAGCTCGGGCAAGAGCTGTTTGTAGAACACCTCCTTGAATTGCGGGTCCTGGTCGGAGGCCCACTCGTCGAAGAGATAGAAGGGCCGGTCCTCGAGGTAGGCGGTGAGCAGGGCCAGGCGCTTGCGCTGGCCTTGCGAGAGGGCCGTCGTGGAGAGCACGCCATCCTGCACGCGCACGCTCCGGTCCAGATTCAGGGCGGCGAGGAACTCTCTGGCCCGGCCATCCAGGTCCGGGTGTTCGAGCCCGAGCAGGGTATCGAATAGGTAGAAGTCGGAGAAGACCGTTGAGAAGAGCTGGCGGTAATCGTCCCGGTTTTCGTCGGTGATGGCGCGGCCATCCACGCGGATCAGGCCGCTCTCGGGGATGTAAAGCCCGGTGATGACTTTGGCGAGGGTGGACTTGCCGCTGCCGTTGCCGCCCACTACGAACACGAGTTCGCCGGGTTGGAGGGCGAGGCTAATGGGGCCGAGCAGGAAATGGCTGTCGTTCTTCTCATCATGATAGGAGTGAGTGACCTCGACCAGTTCAAGGCGCTCGAAGGAATAGCTCAGGGTGGGCTTGCCGGCGGGCGAGGGCTCCCTGCCCAGGCGGCGGAGGGTCACGCCGAGTTCCTCAATTTTCCGCAAGGCGATGTTAGCCCGGCCAAACAGGGCCATATAGCTGAGCACGCCGGCGAGAGGGCCCATCAGGTAGAGAGCGGTGAGCACGTAGCCGGTCCGTGTCGTGCCGTTGGCGGCGGCGGCGGCGGGGGCATAGAAGAGGATCAGAGCGACGATCGAGTAGAACAGGAGGTGGGTCCAGTGCTGGGCCAGGATGAAGCGGTTTTCCGCGGCGATGTTGTGGCGTTCATAGCTTTCGGTGGCCGTATGAATGTCGCGCGAAAGGAAGACGCTGCGCCGCTGGCGGTGGAGCTTCAGTTCTTTGACGCCTTCGGTCAGGGCCTGGAAGTGCCGGAAGAGGCGGTCTTCCTCTTCCCGCGCGCGGTTGAGGGAGCGGTGGGCGCCGCGGCTGAAAAGAACGTAGCCAAGCGAGCCCAGGGCCACAAATAGCCCCAGACCCATGAGCATGTGCCACGACAGCCAGCCCAGATAAGCGGCACCGCCGGCGAGCAGCGATACATTGACCACGAAGACTGGGACCGCGACAAGGGCCTGGGTCACGCTGTTGACATCGTCGGTGAGCCCGACAAAAAGCCGGGGGGAGCCGAGTTCCTCCAGGTGCCGCAGGGGGGCTGCGAGCATGGCGCGCACCAGGCTGCGGCGCAGGCTGGCGATGGCCCCTTGCGAAAAGCGGACAGAAATGATCTGGGACGTGAGACTCGTCGCCAGGCGGCCCAACCCGAGCGCCACGAAGCCCAGGATAAGGGAGAGGGCCGGATGCGCCGGAGCATGGAGGGCGGCGTTAACCGCGGCGATCAGCCCGGCATTGCACGCGCCTCCCACCAGCGCGATCAGGGCCATGAGGATCACCGGCCGGCGGCAGGTGCGCAGGATGTAGCGGATCAGCGTCATGGGTGTAGGGCTGCTTCCGACCGGATGGGCGGGCGGTTGAGATTGGCCAAGGCGTCAGTAAGGGCCGCCGCCAGGTCTTGGGTGTTCGGTTCGAAGAAGATCTTGCCGTGGGCGCCGGCCACCACCTTCACGGTCACGCCCCCGCCCGCAAACGGTCCCCACCCCAGGTCATTCCGGTAGGACGAGAACAGCGGGTGGGCGGCGGTGCGGAAGACGGTGATGCGCCCGGGATAAGGCCTGGTAACGTGCCGGGCGAGCAAGCCGAGGTGGGCTTCCCAAAGCTTGAGTTCCTGGGGCGTGAACTGGGCAGAGTCAATGACATCGTCCAGGTCCACTTCGCCTCCGGAAGCCTGTCCGCGCGCTTTTGCCCAGAGACGCCGCGCGAAGACCTGCGCTTTGCGTCGGACCAGGCTGCGGCGCTCTTCGGGAGCATAGCCGCGGAAGTCCTTGAGCCATAGCCAGAGGTTGCGGCTGAACTGGTACAGGAAATCAGGTCTCCACCAGCGGACCCGCCGGTAGCCCGCGTCTTCGGGGGTGCTGTCCAGCAGCCCGAGAAAGGCGACTTCGTGCCCCTGCTCCTCGAGTTGCCGGGCCATCTCGTAAGCCAGGTTTCCGCCGAAACAGTACCCGGCCAGGCAATAGGGACCTCTCGGCCGGAAGGCCCGCAGTTCGCGAGTGTAGTCTGCCGCCATCGCCGCCAGGTCCTTGAATTTATCCGGGTCGTCGGCGGGCCGAGGCTGGATGCCGTAAACGGGTTGCTCGTTAGGCAGGTGCCTGGCCAGATTCGCGTAGCCCCAAATCGCGTCCCCACCGGCACCGTGGACCAGGAATAAGGGCGGGCGTGCGCCCTGCGGATGGATGGGAACAATCAGGGCCGACAAGCCCTGGCCGGAGGCCGTACCTTCCAGGCGCTCGGCGAGTTGCGCTATCGTGGGCGCCTGGAAAATGGTCACTACCGGCAAGCGCTTACCAGTGAGACCCTCTATCCTGGCGAAGAGGCGCACCGCCAGCAATGACCGGCCACCTACTTCGAAGAAGTCATCATGAATACCGACGCGGTCCACGTGCAGCAGGTCCTGCCAGATCTCGCAGAGTTGTTGTTCGAGCTGGGTGGCAGGCCTGGCGTGGTGGCTGGGCCGGGCGCGGACGGGAGTGCTAGCCTTGGTGAGCCGGAGGATCTTCTCGGGATCATCGGCCTCGAGCGCCAGCCACCGCCAACGGTCGTATCGCGCCGGGCTGCGAGCGCCGGTGTTGTCGGAGGGCGTAGGAGCTGCGGTGTCAGGCTCAGCGGCGTCATCGGGCTTGAATTCCACCGACCGGGCAAGCTCGGCGGGGATGGAATAGACGAAGCCGCCGTTCTGGCCCTGCCGGAACTCAGCCGCCACGCGCTCCAAAAAATCGCGTGCAGGCTGGTTCCTTGTCGAGGGGATGAGATGGATGTCAACGCTCGTTTTCCCTCCGGCGCCAGCCAGCGCGCCGAGGTGGGCCAACATGCGGTGTTCCACACCTTTACCGAGCACACGGCAGCTTAAGAGGAAGCCCTCGACGTCGAGCGCGGCCGGCCGCGGCTGGTAGATGACGACTCCCACCAACCCATAGTCGCCAAACCGGTCGGCTACGCGGACGGTAAGAATCTCGTGGCCGGCTTGCTGGCACGCTAGAAGCTCAGGCTCCGTTCGGCGAAGGGTGGTGGTGTTGAATTGGTTCGTGCGCAAGGTAAGTTGGGAAACGCGCGGCAGGTCTTCGGGCGCCATCGGTCGTAGGCCAATCGCCAGCTCGAGTGAGCGCAGGAAATCCGCCAGGCTGAGAGACTCCCGGCGCAGGGCTTCGCGTCGCCGGTTCTGTCGGTAGAAAGCAGTGCGCGCGGTGTCCTCGCGGGTGGGGCCGGAGCTGTCGAAAACCCAGCAGTGCTTGAGGAATCGAGGAATTGAGGCCGGCTCCTCGGGGAGGTGCAGCACGACCGCTTCAGGACAGTGGGCCGCTACTTCGGCGCATTCCACGGGGTTATCGTCCACCAGGACGATGCTTTCCAGGCCGAGGTTGAGTTCGCGGGCGAGGGCGCGCAGGTTTTCTGATTTGGGCCGCCAGTTCAGTTGCCGGGCGACGAAGTGCTCCGGCCTGAGGGGCATATCCTGACGATGCTGGAACACCGCCGCCACGTCCTGATCATTATTTTTGCTGCAAAGGCACAGGAGCCGGCCCGCCTCGAGCTGCCGCCGCATAAAAACCTGCAATTCGCGCCGCGGGAGGTCGAGTTCGACTCCAGAAGGCCCGTCCTCGCCGCACACACCCGCCCAGAGGGTCTGGTCGCAATCCAGCGCGATGACCTTGCAGGGGGCCCGTTTGGAGGCGTGGAGCTTGCGGGCTATCATCGTGGCCAGCGCGGCGAACAATGATGGGGTGTACGGGACGTGGCCGAGGTCCTCGCTTCGGGGGTCGTCGTACTCCGGCACGGGGTAGAGGTCGAACAACTCGGCGTGGGTGATGAGCTGCACGCCAGGCAGGCTGCGCAAGCGGGAGCAGAGGCGGTCTTCGATTTCGTGGAGGCCGCGGGCCAGTTCCGGGTTCCGGGTCATCAACTTGGATGGCGGGCACAGGCACACAAGGAAGGCGCTGCCGCCACGCGCGCAGGCGGTTTTGAGCGCCGCGGTGAATTGTTGCGCCCCGTGCTCGACGCGGGTGAGCAGCGGTGCGGGATCGCCGGTACGCGATTCTGAGCCACGCCAATCTTCGAGCCGGGCGAGAACGACGTTCGGGCCGGTCCGATTGCGCGCGAGCAGGCTCGTTGGATCGAGCAGTTGCTGGAAAACCTGTCCGTACGGCGCAAACTCTACGTTGGCCGCCAGACCCAGTTCATCCAGCCAATACCGGAGAGGTTCCGCCAGGAACTCGGCGGTGAAGGTTGCTGTTACGGCCACCGTTTCGCCCTGGTCTGGCGCATGTGCAGCCCTGGCCTGTTCCAGCAGCGCGTCGCTTACCGGAAAGGCGGAGACCTTCGTCTCGGGACGCCGAACCAGGGTGTCCAGCACCGAATGGAACGAGGCCAGCAGCAGCTCGATGGTCTCGGGCCTGAAGAGCTTTTTCTTGTATTCGCACATCAGGCGGAAGCCCTGTTCGGTTTGGTCAGCTTCGAAGCGCAGATCCAGCAGCGGGGCCGCGCTCTCGATGGGGATGGGCTCCGCCTGAAGGGTTGGCGTCTGGAACAGGTGAGCGGGGAAGTTTTGCAGGAGCAGGCCGACGTTGTAGAGCGGGTTCTGGTCCGTGCGGCGCTTTGGGTTGACGGCTTCGACGATGTGCTGGAAAGGGCAATCCTGGTGCGCCTGGGCGTCCAGGACTGTTTTGCGCGTTTGCGAGAGCACCTCCAGGCCATTATGCCCGTCGCTTAGTTTAATGCGCAAAAGCAGGAAGTTCATAAAGCAGCCGATGACGTTTTCCAGTTCGCGATGGCTGCGGCCAGCGACCACGGTGCCCAGTACCAGGTCGGTTTGGCCGGTCCACCGCCGCAGCGTGAGCGCGAGCGCCGCAAGGCAGATCATGAAGGGAGTGCTGGCATGGTGTTGGCCGAAGCTGCTTAGAACCCCACTGAATTCCTTGGGTAAGGTGATCACCGCGCGCGCGGCACCGGCTTCGGTGTCCGGCAGCTCGGAATCGGTCGGCAGCGCAACGCAGGCTGGCGCGCCCTGAAGCGCCTCTTTCCACCAGGCTACCTCTTTCTCCACCACCGGGCGGGACATGGCCGCTTGGCGCCAGGCGGCGAAATCCACACCTTGCACCGGCAGTTCCGGCATGGTCGGCGCCGGCTGGCCTGCAGCTAAGGACGTATACATTATCCCTAGCTCCCGGAACAGAATCGCCAGGGACCAACCGTCCGCGATGGTGTGGTGCATGACGATACCCAGCATGTGATCGGCGGGGCCGATCTCCACCAGCAGAGCACGGACGAGCGGGCCGCGTTCGAGGTCGAATGGGCGCGCAGCCTCCCCGCGCAGGGCGTGCCTCGCCTCCGCTTCACGCGCTGCCATTTGCTGTCCCGCAAGCTGTATCTTCCGCAACGGCAGGTGAGCGGGCGGCTGGATCACTTGCGCGAGGATGCCGTGGTTCGCGGCGAAGACGGTGCGCAGGGCCTCGTGCCGGCCCACGATTGCGTCCAGGGCCTGCTCCAGGGCGGAGGTGTTCAAGGGTCCTCTGAGGCGGAAGGCAACAGGCACGTTGTAAGAGTGGCCGCCGGGCTGGAGCTGCTCAAGAAACCAGAGCCGCTCCTGCACAAATGAGGCGGGCAGGGGACCTTTCCGCGGGATCGCGCGGAGGGCTGGTTCGGACGAATCGTGTGCCTGCCATGCGCCTGCGGAGAGCCGCTCAGCCAGCGCCGCTATAGTTGGGAACTCGAATACGCTGGATAGTGGAACATCAGCCTTGAACTCCTCCCTCATGCGCGACACCACCTGCGTCGCGGTTAAGGAATGACCCCCGAGCTCGAAGAAATTGTCGGTCGTGCCGATTAGCTCCCGGTCGAGCACCGCACGCCAGATGGCTACGAGCGAGCGCTCCGCGGCGCTCCGCGGGGCGATTACGGGCGTCCCTTCCGGGCGGCTTTCACTTGGCTCGGGGAGCGCGTTCCGGTCCACCTTTCCGTTGGGCGTAAGCGGCAGCTTCTCCAGAAAGACAAAGCTCGACGGCACCATCGGATCGGGTAGCCGCGATTTGAGAAAGCCACGCAGGCTTTCAGGGCTGACGGGCTGATGATCGCGCAGGACCAGATAAGCCGACAGATGCTTATCCCCGGCAGTATGTTCTCGTGCGAGGACGACAGCCTCGGCGACTTCGGGGTGCTCCCTCAGAACGGACTCGATTTCGCCAAGTTCCACGCGAAAGCCGCGAATCTTGACCTGGTGATCCAGGCGGCCCAGGAACTCCAAATTCCCATCCTGTCGCCAACGTGCCAGGTCACCCGTTCGATACAGCCGCTCTCCTGTCTTGAACGGGTTGGGCAGAAACCGCTCCGAGGTTAGTTCGGGCCGGTTGAGATATCCGCGAGCCAGGCCTTCGCCGCCGATGTACATTTCGGCTGCCGCGCCGGGGGGCACGGGTCTCATTTCGGCGTCCAGCAGATAGACCTGCTGACCCGCCAGGGGGCGCCCGATCGTGGCCGGCTCTCCCGCGCGACGCAGCGCGCCTGTGGAATACGTGGTCGTTTCGGACGGGCCGTAGAGATCGAACACCTTTTGCACTGAGGTCTCGCGGTAGATCTGGTCCACCAGGGCCGGAGGCAGCGGTTCGCCGGCGAGATTGATGACCCGCACAGAATCCGGCACGCCTTTGAGTCGCAGCAACTCGCGAATGGCCGACGGCACCGTGTTCACCAGGGTGACTTCGCCGGCTGCCGCCAACGAAGACAGAGCCAGGGCGTTTTCGGCCAGTACTATCTTGCCACCCCAGCTCAGGGGCAGGAACATCTCGAACACCGAGAGGTCGAAACAGACCGAGGTAGCGGCCAGCACGCCGGCGATCTCGCTGGGGGAATAAACCTCTCTGGCCCAATGCATCAAGGCTACGGCGGAGCGGTGCTCAATCGCCACCCCTTTGGGCCGGCCGGTAGAACCCGAGGTGTAGATGACGTAGGCCAGGTTTGTAGCCGCTGCCGCATCCCCGCTGCGGCCCCGTGCGAAGGACGTCCAGTCCCCGTCTATGCAAAGCACGGCCGGCTTTTCGGATTCCTTGGCCGGGGCGGTGAACCGGGAGAGGAGTTTCTGCTCCGTCAAAAGAACGACGGGTTTGGCGTCGCCCAGCATGAATGAAATGCGGTCCGGAGGGTAGGCGGGGTCCATAGGCACGTAGGCTCCCCCGGCTTTGAGGATTGCCAGTATCCCGGCCACCATGCGCCACGAGCGGCTGACGCAGATGCCTACAAGCCGTTCGGGCTTTACGCCGAGTTCGCGCAGGCGGCCGGCTAACGCCTCGGCCCGGTCGTTAAGCTCCCGAAAGCTGAGCCGGCCTTCGCTTGCGACCAGGGCGGTGCTGTCCGGGGTCCGGTTCACCTGGGCCTCGAACAGGTGAACCAGCGTTGTCGAACGCAGATATTCGAGAGGCGTTTGGTTCCATTCCCCGCCCGCTGGCCGACGCACAGCGCCCAAGATCTCTGGGGCGGGGGTGGACGCCGGCTGAGGCGGCGGACTCGCCTGGAGCGGCTCCTCGTCCCGGGCAATCTGCTCCAGCGCCAGCTTCAATTCGCGCCCTGCGGACTGGACGAACGGTTCGTCCAGTATCTGCTCATGGGCGCCCGCGACGAGCCGGACGTCAGGGCTGGGATGGATGTAATCGCGCCATCCGTAAGCTGCGTCAAAGGAGCACCAGAATGGGTGTCCACGGCTGCGAAGGAGAACGACCCGACCTGAGTAAGGCTCGGTGCGGTGCTTGAAAAGCGCGCGCAGGTGAGCATTCCAGACCGGGCGTTCTTCCGTGGCGCAGCCCGAAAGGTCCACAACATCCGTCGTGTCCCGAGGCCCTGCGCTGCCGCCTGCGAGAATGCGGCGAAGTTTGCCAGGCAAGGTCTGTAGCTTCCAGGCTATGAACTCCCGCCTTTGCGCGGGTGTGCGATGGAAGTGCCAGCGAAGCAGGTAACCCAGGTTGCAAAGGAACCGCGCCATCCAACGGGGCGAAAACGCCGTGTCCCAGTAGCGCGAATTCGGGGGCACGGAATTCATCAAGACGAGCAGCGGCACGTCCTCTCCCTGCTCGCGGAGCCTGCGGGCGATTTCGAGCGCGACGTTTCCGCCAAAACAATAGCCGCCCAGGCAATACGGGCCATGAGGGCGCAACGCGCGCAGGTCAGAGATGTAGTGGGAAGCCATCTCCCTCAGGTCCGGGAACTCCTGGAGGCCGTCCACGGCTCGTGAGCAGAACGCGTAAACCGGTTGGTCCGGACCGAGATGCCGGGCGAGATTGGCGTAGCCCCATATCATGCCGCCCCCGGCGCCATGAACGAGAAAGAACGGGAGCTTGGTTCCGCCGGGCTGCACGGGCATTAAGGATGAGCCCGTGCGAGGTCGTCCGCTGCTGCTGTTTCGAACCAGGTTGGCCAGGTCGCCGAGCGTCGGCGAATGAAACACCGCTACGGCGGGTACTGTCTTCCCCATCTCTTTCTGGATTCGCCCCAGCATCCGCAGGGCCAGCAATGAATGGCCGCCTAAGTCGAAGAAATTGTCGTTAACCCCGACGGGGTTCGCGGAGAGGAGGTCCTCCCATATTCTGGCGAGCTGGGATTCGACCTCGTCCCGTGGAGCTACGAAGCGGGTGTCCGAAGTCTGCCGGGCCGTGCTCGGGGCAGGCAGAGCTGCCCGGTTTGCCTTACCATTCGAGGTGAGCGGGATCGCAGACAGGACAACGAAGGCCTGCGGGACCATGTATTCGGGGAGCCGGTGCCGTACAAAGCCTTTCAGCTCTTCCGCCCCAGGCGCGGGTGACTTTTTAGGCACGAGGTAGCATACGAGCCGCTTATCGTCGTCAGCCTGTTCCACGAGGTTCACGACGCACTCCCGCACGTTAGAGTGCCCGGCGAGGACCGCTTCGATCTCGCCCAACTCCACCCGGAACCCGCGAATCTTGATCTGGTTATCCGACCGCCCCAGGAATTCAATAATGCCGTCGGGCCGGTAGTGGGCCCGGTCACCTGTCCGATATAGCCTGGCGTCAGGCCGGCTGCTAAACGGGTCTTTGACGAACCGCTCGGCAGTAAGCTGCGGCCGGTTGAGATAGCCGCGCGCCACGCCGTCTCCGCCTATATAAAGCTCCCCGGCGACGCCAACAGGCACCGGGTGCAGGCGATGATCGAGAATGTACATCTGTGTGTTGGCCAGGGGACGGCCTATCGGGATAGTGGGCGTGGCCTGCCTTACTTCGTATGCAGCCGACCAGATTGTGGTCTCGGTAGGCCCGTACATGTTCAGCAGTGAAGGCACAGCGCGCAGCAGTCCCTGCGCGAGGGAAGCCGGCAGGGCCTCACCGCCCAACAGCAGGCGCTTGAGGCCTCGCATGGCTTCGAGCGAGTCTGGTGAGAGGATTAGCCTTTGGGCAAAGGAGGGCGTGCATTGGAGATGAGTGACGCGGTGTCGCAGGAGGTTGTCGGCTATGCTCGCCCCGAGGCTGCGCGTTTCGTCTGCCTGGATGATGACCGTGAACCCGCGCGCCAGAGTCCACAGCACCTCGAGTATTGAGATATCGAAGCAGATGCTGGTGACCGCGAGCCAGACGCCAGGTTGCCGGCCCAGGAGGCGGTCCATAGCGCAGACAAAGGCCGCCAGGTTGCGGTGCGTCAACGCCACGCCTTTGGGCTCTCCCGTGGAACCGGAGGTGTAGATCACATACGCCAGGTTGCTAAAAGCGACAGTCGTTGTGGTGGCCGGAAGGGCGGCTTGCCGGGCGCCTGCATCCAGGCAAAGCGTTTTCACGCTGGAATCCAGCCAGGGCATTTCAGCCAGCAGGGCCGTCTGCGTCAGCAGGACTCGCGCGCCGGAATCTCGCAGCATGAACCCCAGCCGCTCTTTCGGGTACGAAGGGTCCAGCGGAACATAAGCGCCGCCCGCCTTCAGAATGCCGAGGAGCCCGACCAGCATATCTAGGCTCCGCTCGGCGCAGATGCCGACTCGGACCTCGGGGCCGATACCCAGGCCCTGCAGAGTGAGGGCAACCTGGCCCGCTCGCTCGTTCAGCTCCCGGTAGCTCATTTGCTTGTCCTCAAAGACGGCAGCGGTCGTTTCGGGCGCAAGCTTCGCCTGTTCTTCGAACCAGTGGTGTATGCACTTTTCTGCGGGATAGTCCTCGGCGGTATTATTCCAGTTCACCAGGATACGTCGGCGATCGGCTTCGGCAAGCACCTGGAGGTCGCCGAGCTTCTGCAACGGGTCGGCGGCCACCGCGGCAAGCAGTGTCCGAAAATGCCCCAGCCAGCGGTCCACCGTTGCCGGGGCAAACAAGGACGTATTGTAGCGGCACTCGAATCGAAGCTCCGTCTCGCTTTCCAGCACGTTGAGGCTCAGGTCGTAGTTGGTATAGGCCTGCGGATTGCTGGTTACCTTGACGCGCAGGTCGGCAACCTCGAACTGCTCGGCCCCCCGCTCGACGTTCAGGGTTACTGAAGCTAACGGCGCCCGGGCGGCGTCGCGTGGCACCTTAAGCTGCTGCAACAGGGTGCCGAAAGAGAAGTGCTGGTGCTCGTGAGCGTCCAGGAACACGCCGCGCACCATGGCCAAGTGGGCGATGAACTCTGTCTCCCCGCGCATCACGATCCGGAGCGGGAGCAGGTTGGTACAATGCCCGACGACCGAGTCTGCTCCGGGCTGTGCGCGGTCGGCGACCGGGACGCCGATAACGACTTCGGTCTGGCCCGAAAGCCGTTCGAGCAGAACCGCCCACGTGGCGAGCAGCGTGGTGAACAGGGTGCAGGACTGCCGCGCGCTTAATTGCTTCAATTGCGAGGCGAGCACAGCCGGCAACGTGTGGGTGGCGCACGCGCCTGGATACTCCCACACGGGAGGCCGAGGCTTGTCTCTGGGCAACTGCAGCGTCGGCGCGCCATCGGCAAACACGTTCAGCCAGAAAGCCTCGTCCTCTGATTGAGCCCACTCGCGCCGAACCTGCTTGCGGACGTATTGGCTGAATTGCGGCGGCGATGATGGAGCACTCGGCGGTTCAGCAAACCGCTCCTGGTAGCGGTCGAAGAGTTCGCGAATCAGCAGCCTGAGCGAATGACCATCGCAGACAATATGGTGAGTCGTGAGCACCAACACGTGTTGTTCAGGAGCCAGGCAGAACAACCGCGCCCGCAACAGGGGGCCGTTTACCAAGTCGAAGGGTTGGCCCGCTTCTTCCCGCTTCGCGGCTGTCAAGGTCCGTGACGCCTCTTCCTCGATGACTCCTGACAAGTCCACCCGCTGCAAACACAGCGGCGTGTCCTTATGCACGTGCTGAGTGTCCCCTGTCGGGGCGAACGTGGTCCGCAACGCGTCGTTCCGTTGAACCAGGGTCTGCAGCGACGACTCCAGGTCGTCCGCGCGAAGCGGCCCGCGTATTTCCAGGACCCGGCACTGGTTGTAAGCACACGACGCCGCGTCGCCCATCTGGGATGCCAGCCATATCTCCTGTTGGCCCGCGGTCAGTGGAACGGTTTCGAGCAGAGATGCGAGTTCGTTCATCGGCTTCGAGGGGCCAGCCGTTCACGGGCCATCCAGGCGCGCGTCCCGCTGCTTCGCGGCCGAATGAAACGCTTCCCGGATAGCCGCATCCCGTGCTGGTCCGATGGAGTCAATCATTACCGCCCACCGTATTACGGGTGACGGTGCCGTGACAGTGGGTGAAGACCCCCGGGCTGATTAAAACGTCACCTACTTTAACGCGACCCAACTCCAGGCCACGATCTCTTGCAAAGCGAGACAACGGCCCGCGGCCTTGCCGTCCGATCAGAAATGACGAGTTCGTCGGACCGCGTGTGCCGAAGGCCTATGCAAACTGCGCTCAGCGACTTGTGCTCAGAACCGTCCAGCAGGACCGGCTCTCAAGCCGGCTCTGAGCTTCTGGCGCCCCTCGACGCCTCTCGTGACGCCCTGCTGATGCCGGGAGCGGAGAGCACGGCGGCAGATGCCTCGGCCCGATTCCCTGCCCGCGAGCGTCCGCCTTTGGCGCTACTCGGAATTCCCTTTGACAATGTGACGATGAGCGAGGCTCTGGCAAGCCTCGAACGAATGATCGAGTCGCGGTGCCCACATTTCGTGACTACCGCCAACGTTGACTTCCTGACCCTGGCACGTGCCGACGCCGAGCTGCGCGACGCGCTCCTGGAGGCGCACCTGGTGATTGGGGACGGCATGCCCGTGATCTGGGCGTCGCGGCTGCTGGGCAACCCGTTACCGGAGCGGGTCGCCGGGGCTGACCTCGTGCCCCGGCTCCTTGTCCGGGCCGCGCAGCGCGGCTATAGGCTGTTCTTCCTCGGCGCAAGCGAGGAGGCGAACGAACGCGCGGTTGCCAATGCGCGCGCGCGATTCCCAGGCGTCTCCATCGTGGGAAACTATTCGCCGCCCCTGTGTCCGCTGGCCGAGATGAATGACCACGAGATCATCCGAAGGGTGCGCGATGCGAACCCGGATGTATTGCTGGTAGCATTTGGCTGCCCGAAAGCCGAGAAGTGGATGGCACGCCGTTATCGCGAGCTAGGCGTGCCCGTGCTGATCGGCGTCGGCGGCACTCTCGATTTCCTGGCCGGCCGCATGCGGCGCGCCCCAGGCTGGATGCAGCGCAGCGGGCTTGAATGGCTGTTCCGCCTTGGGCAGGAACCGAAGCGCCTGCTGGGGCGGTACGCCAGGGACCTGTGCTGTTTCGCGCCCTGGCTCGCCCGGCAATGCTGGCGCACCGGGCTCTGGGCGGGCGCGCGGCGCTCACGGGCGGGGCGCTGGACCATCACCGGAAGTGGCGCCTGGTGGCACGTCCACGCCCCTGAGCGGCTCGACTTCGCGGCGGTCGCCTCAAGCCGGAGCTTCTGGCACCATCCCGGTTGCACCCATTGCGTCATGGACCTTGGGCGAACCCGGTTCATGGACAGCACGGGCCTGGCGCTCCTGTTGCGGCTCCGAAGGCAATGCCGCCTGGCGGGGGGCGAACTCGTGCTGGTCTCGCCCCGGCCCTTTGTGGCCCGGCTGCTCAAAGCTATGCGGCTGGAGGATTGCTTTCTCACGGTCTGGGGGAGGGCTGCGGCAGGCAGGGCAGGGGACCTTCACGCGATGCCGACCGGCGCGCTGCCGTGAGAATCGGCTTTTCTACATCGGTCATCCAGGGAGGAAAGAGCGGCATCGCCGAGCACGTACTGTGTCTGCTCCGCACCTTTAGCGAGCAGGCGCGGATGCACCAGTTCGTACTCTTCGTGCTGGAACGCGATCTGCCCTTGTTTGAGTTTGCAAAGGGCCCGATGCGTTTGGTGCCAGTTTCGGAGCGCTATCGCCCCCCCCTACGCGACATATTGTGGCACCAGGCCGTGTTGCCGCGCCTGGCGAAGCGGCATGAGCTCGATGTGCTGCACGTGCCCAGCTACCGCCGTCTTTTGTGGCGCCGGCCCTGCGGGCTCGTGGGAACGGTCCACGACCTGGCGGCTTTTCACGTTCCGGGCAAGTACGACTGGAAACGGATGTGGTATGGGCGGGTGGGCGCCGCGGTGCTGGCCCGGCGACAGGACGAGATCATTACCGTTAGTGAGACGAGCGCACGGGACATTAGCGCGCATTGGAGGCTGCCACCCGAGCGGGTTACCGTCATTTACAACGGGATCAACTGCGAGCGGTTCTCGGGCCTGTCCCAGGAAGCGGCACGGGCCGCTTGTGCCAGCCGCTTCAAGCTGGAGCACCCCTTCCTGTTTTACGTTGCCCGGCTGGAACACCCGGGCAAGAACCACGTCCGCCTTATTCGTGCCTTCGACGCCTTCAAAGCCCAGACCCAGTCCCCCTGGCAGCTCGGGCTGGCCGGCGGCGACTGGCATGGCGCAGAGCAAATCCATGCGGCGGTTCGGCACGCTTCCGCGCGCGAGGATATTCGTTGCCTGGGGTTTGTGTCCCAGGCCGATTTGCCCCTGTTATACCGCGCCGCCGGCATGTGCGTGTATCCTTCGCTCTATGAAGGCTTTGGGTTCCCGCCGTTGCAGGCCATGGCCAGCGGCTGCCCGGTGATTTGTTCCAACCGCGGCGCCTTGCGAGAAGTCGCCGGCACGGCAGCGCTCCTGGTGGACCCCGAGGACGTCGCCGGAATTGCCGCGCAAATCACCCGCCTTGCCGCCGACCCGCACCTGCGGTCCGAGCTTGCGCGGCGCGGCTTGTTGCAGGCGCGCCAATTCGACTGGCGACGAGCCGCCACAGACACGCTCAAGGTCTATACGCGGGCCGTCGCCCGGGCACAGGCAAGGACTGCAGGGCGAAGCACGAGGAGCGCGAGCGGTTCCCAATGGCGCTTAGATAAGGCATAAACCATGCCTATCCGGTTCCTTGTCCTTACCACGGTTCGCAGGGCCCAAGCGTGGGCAGATCCCTGATAACACCGTCACCACACCGTATAATCGCCGTATACTCCCCGTATAATCCCCGTGTATTCAAATTGAATATACGGGGATTATACGGGGATTATACGGTGTGGTGACGGAGAGGTGAGGGCGTAGAGCTGAGGTGGA
>DATKNZ010000403.1:0-8629 GCA_035541055.1 Candidatus Acidiferrum sp.
CGGCTACGCGGCGCGGGAGCAGCAGGACGCCGAGTCGAGGGAGGACCGCCAGTCGCCGCATTACCTGGGCTTCCTGAAGCCGTTCCTGCAACACCTCGAAACGGTTAAGAAGGCGCCGGCCTCGGCGAGGAGACCGCAGCCAGGAGATGCCGAGTTGGCAAAGTTGGCCGAGAGCCTTGGAGAGAACGGAATTGCAGATTGAATATTGTAAATTGTAAATGGCTAATTGGGGGCGCCCATGACACCTGAGGAGCTATCCACTCGGCTGTGGGGGTTTGCGGCACGGGTAGGGAAGGTGGTGGATGCGCTGCCGGATACGCGGCTGGGGCGGCACGTGGCGGGGCAATTGGTTCGGTGCGGCACCAGCGCACCGCCCAATTACGATGAGGCCTGTTGCGCGGAAAGCCGGCGCGACTTCATCCATAAACTGAAGATACCCCTGAAGGAACAGAAAGAGACCCGCGGATGGCTCCGCTTCACCGTTATCGCCGACTTGCTGCCGCCAAGGCGAATTGCAGCTCTCCTGCGAGAGTGCGAAGAACTACTGAGCATAATCGCCCAATCCATACTAACTGCGAAGTCCCGTGGGCGCGGGAAACAACCGCCCGGACCCGAGGAAGCTCCAATTTGAAATCTTCAATTTTCAATCTGCAATTTGCGATGTGCCCACCTGTCGTTGCCTCGATCATTACGGGGAATTGCAGATTGAAGATTGTAAATTGTAAATTGCAAATTGGAGGCGCCGTTGCCGCAAATCCTAGGCACTGTCGCGTCGGGAGCGGAGGCTCCAATTTGAAATCTTCAATTTTCAATCTGCAATTTTCAATTCCCTGTCGCTCGTATGGACCCGAATGACCCTTTCACCCGCGGCGAATCCGCGTCCGGCCCGGCTGCCGAATCGGCAGACCTCCAGCCCGCCGCCTCCGACCCGGCGGCGCAGCCGGCCATCATCAACCTGTTCGCCGACACCGGGCACCATTTCGCGTTCGTGCCCCTCACCTCGCGCCAGGTGAATGATAACCCGGATATTGAGCGCCTTTGCCGGAACAACGATTTTCCCTGGTGCGAGGCGCGCGACCGGAGCGGCGCGCCGCTGCGCTGGTTGCGCTATCAATTCGCCCAGCGCGAGGTCGCCGGCAACCCCACCGACCAGAGCGGCGTGCTGCTGGCCATCGAAACCAACCAGGGCACCGCCCACCGCGGCTGGGCGCTGCAGCCCGAGGAAGCCGTCTCGGGCAACGATGCCGCCCGCTACACGCCCGCCGACAAAACCCGCACACCTTACGTATTCCCCGACGCCACGCACCAGCCCGCCGGCGGCGTGCAGAAACTCACGGTGTATCTGCCGCTCACCCCGGCGCCCGCGCGCGACTCCTCCGCCCTCGGCCGCTCAGTGAGCCTCGACCTGGAGGTTCACTGGCTGGAGCCGGTCGGCAAGGTGGTGGACGTGGACTTGATCGTGGACTTCGGCAATACGCGTTCCGTCGCGCTGCTGCTGGCGCGGAGCCAGGCGGCGCGCGGCACCCTATCCGAGATCACGCAGCCGGTGCGCTTTTCTTACCGGAAGGAAGAGCCCCAAGCTGGGGGCAAGGACTCGGAGGACCCGTTCGCGCTCGTGGACTCGTGGTTCGTGCTGCAGGAGACCACCTTCGCGAACCTCGAGCCGCTCGACCAGAAGCTGCCGCCGCATCTGCCGCAACCCGTCGAGGACCTGCGCTGGGAGCAGACGGGTCCTCACCTGTGGCCCCTCCGGAAGAAGGGGGAGCGAGTGGTGGCGCGCACGCTGCGTATGCCGCACATGTTTGTGGAGCTGTCCCCGGCGGTGCTGGGGCCGCCCGCCGCCGACATTCTCGCCAACATGGAACCCAGCGCCGGCGGCAATCACTTCCTGAGCTCTCCCAAGCGCTACCTTTGGGACCAAACGCCCGTGGGCGACCTCGGCGAAGCCGGCCTGACCTACTGGACGATGAACGTCCAGCGCTGGCATCCCAACTCGAAGATGGTGCAGGCCGGCAAGACCCTCGAGAAACTCTCCGGCACCATGCTGCGCTTCCTCGACCAGGACGGCTCGGACTGGAGCCTGGGCGAAGACGCCGCCCAGTGCCCTCCGCCGGAGCGCGCCAACGCCGCCGCGCGCCCGCCTTCCCGGCCCAACGAGCCGGCCTATCCGCGCGCCGACGCCCTGACCTGGACGGCGCTGGCGCTGCTGGAGGCAGCCTACCGCCAGCTTCAATCGCCTTCCGGACGCCCTGCCGGGCAGCCGTTCGTGCGGGTGCGGCTCGCGTCGGTAATGGTGACTTTCCCGCCCGGCTGGACGGCGCAGGAGCTGGCCGCCTACCGGCGCAAGTGGCAGAAGGCGCTGGACATTTTCGCGCTCACGCATTTCGCGGACTGCCGGCTAGTCACCAACGGCGGCGAGCGGCCGAACTTGAGCATGGAGTTGGACGAAGCGGTGGCGGCGCAGCTTCCACTCGTCTTTGATGAAATGACGCGCCTGGGCGGCGAAGGCGAGAACTGGCTGGAGTTGGTCGGGCGCGGGCGCGGCACGGAGGCGCGGGCACGCGTGCTGAACCTGGACATCGGCGGCGGCACGACCGATGTCACCATCGTGGAATACCAGGACCGCCGGCCCGGCGAAGGTGTGGACCTGGTCGCGACCGTGCTTTATCGCGATAGCAGCACGATAGCGGGCGACGCGCTGGTGCGGCGGATCATCGAGTCCGTCCTGTTGCCCGCCCTCGGGCAGGGCTTGAGCGAAGACCAGCGGCAACGCTTTGCCGCCCTATTCAGCCGGCAAAAAGGCGACGAGCGGGCGCGCTGGAACCGGCTCACCCGGCAGGTGTTGCTGCCGATCGTCAATGGCTGGCTGGCGGCGGCTGGCCGGGAGGAATCCACAGTGCAGCCTACGCCGACGCTGCGCGAGCTGCACGTAAACCTGCAGTTGATCGAAGAATTCAACCAGCTCTGCGAAGGAGCGGGGCTCCCCGGGCGGCTGCTGGATGCGGACGCCGCGCTGAGCTACTCGCAGGAGCGGCTGACGCAGTGCGTGCGGGAGAACTTCGCAGGGCTGTTCCGCTCGATGGCCAAGGCGGTCGAGGCGTTCGACTGCGACCTGGTGTTGGTGAGCGGCAAGCCTTCCGAGCTGGCGGCGCTGCGCAACCTGTTGCGCGCCGAACTGCCGCTCCTGCCGCAACGCATTCTCTTCACCAAGGACGCCTACGTGGGCGCGTGGTATCCGCTCAGCGTGGATGGGCGGATTCACGACGCCAAGACGGTGACGGTGGCCGGCGCCGCACTGCACCAGGCGATCAAGCGCGGGCTGGTCGGCCCCGGCTGGCACATCACGCGCCAGGTGTCACCGCACCTGCTCACCCGCAATTATTGGGGCACCATGCCCCGGGGCAGCCACACCCGCTTCGGCACGCTGCTGCTCGAACCGCGCGAGGACCGCAAGCAGTGCCGCTTGCAAATTGGCGACCGCCTCGGGCGCCGGATGCTGCCCGCCGACACGCGGCCGGAACCGGTGTATCAATTGCGTTGGCGCGATCGCAGCCGCTACCGCAGCGGCGGTGACCCGGTCAACGCGCTGCTGGAGGTGACGCTGGAGCGCGTGCCGCCTCCCGTCTGGAGCGCGAGCGACGCCGACCAGGCGCCGCAAAGCGAATCCTTGCGCGTCGGCGAGGTGAACGGCACCTGGAACGGCCAGCGGGTGACGGCGCAGGACGTGGAATTGTCCCTGTGCACCCTGGAAACCGATACGCACTGGCTGGACACGGGCACGTTCCACGTGCTCTGGCCCAGCCCGGAGCCGGTTGAGGAAGCGTGAGGCCTCGTGACTCAGCGTAACCGCTAATGGACGCCAGCAACTATTCAAGTAGCGTAAGCCTCCGGCTTGCGATAGTTGCAACAATCCTCTGGATTGCCCGAGTGCAGCGGCGTGTGCGGCAACCCGGAGGGTTGCCGCTACGGACGCAAGCCAGAGGCTTACGCTACTACCTGAATAACCCGGGACGCCAATGAACGCGAATGAACAGGGGCCTAAGCCGGTAGCGTCAGCTCCAGACATCCAGGTGCAGGCCAACCGGCTCACGGCGGAAACCCTGAGACTCATCGCGGAGGCCAACGAGTTCAGCGCCCGGCAACTCGCCGAAATGAAGCGCATTGGCGAGTGGCTTCAGCGTGACCTCTCGGCGGAGGCCCGGCGCCTGGAACAGCTCGATAAGGACCTGGGCGCAAGACAAGCCGCAGTGCCCCAGGCCGAGAAGCTTTATCGCGAGGCCGTGGAGCTCAAGCGCCAGGCCGAGGCCCAAGCGAAGGAGAACCAGCGTATTGCCGCCGACGCGCAAGCCCGCAAGGAGGCGGCCGGCCAGGCCGAGGAAAAGGCAAGGGACGAGATCAAGCGCAACGAGGATGCGGCTGCCAAGGCCCGCGCGGAACAGGAGCGCGCGAAGGGGGTGCTGGCAGAGAGCGCAGCCGATCGCGAGAAGGCCGAAGCCGTCCGCAACGAGGCGGCGCGCATCTTGCAGGACGCGCAGCGCCTGCGGGAGGATTCCGAGAAACTCCAGGCACAATTGCTGCCGAAAGCCTTACAGGGCGAGGGCTGGCGCGCGTGGCGCGAGGAGGTCATCCGGCGCGCGGGCACCGAGCCGGCGGTTTCTCTCCTGGTCGCGCGCCTGTCTGCGGCGGCGGCCCTCGAACGGCTGGGCCGCCCCATCCCGATGGAGCTGCTGCGCGAACTCGGCCGCTCGGTATATGAGACCTATAGCCCGCAGGCCGAGAGGATTGCCCAGGCGCTCAGCCAGTCCGCCCGCGGCCAATTCGATATCAAGACCGTGCGCGCGGGCGACCGCGTGGACAACAAGTTCATGAAGCCGTCCGCCAGCGGCCTGGTCGAGGTGCGCAAGGTGCTGAGCTGGGCGGTGCGCGACGCCAAAGGCAGTTGGCAATTCCTGGCAGAGGTCAGTTGAGGAGCAGCCATGAGGTTCTCTCTGCCCACCCTGAAGTTTGGGAACATCCAACATCCAACATCCAACATCCAACATCCAATGGCGCCGGCACGCGCCAGCATCGGATGTTGGGTGTTGGATGTTGGATGTTGGATGTTCTCCGTCCCGGGTTCAGGGTCGCGAGCCGCGTATAGCGCCCTCTGGAGCATTCTCATCCGCTCTCGGCCATGCCTGCATTCGCCCTCGGCTATTGGCGATTGGCTATCGGCTATCCGGCTCACGGCCGCGCCCCGGGAGGGCTGGTTCAGCCGGCCCTCGAACCCCTGAAAGCTCATGCCCCTCGAACCCGCCTCCAACGGCCTTCTCGCCCGCTCGGGCGATTACGAGCCCTTGCGCGCGTTCAGCCAGGGCGGGGTCTATTGGGACAAGATGCCGCAGCAGCTCATCCGTGAGAGCAGCCTGGCGGAGTTTCTCCCGCCCGTCGAAGTCGAGAAGGACGACCAGGGCAAGTATGGACGCTTTCACCGCGAGGCAAGAGGCCGGGAACTGTTGCGCCGCAGCCGGCCGCTCAACGGGCGCGGCATTCCGCGGCCTCAGCTTCGCCGGCTCAAGGCCGCTATCGAGGAGTTCAAGGCGCAAGCACAGGACCCCGGCGCCCAGCCGCACAATCGCGAGATCATCGAACGCTTCAGGCTGCCGAGCCCGGCGCTTGAGCCCGAACTGTACCGCTTCGTCGGCCCCTGGTGGAGGCGGCGGCTGCAAATACTGTGGGGGTGCGAGCGAACACGCGATTCGTCGTTAGCGCCTGGCGCCGCTGTCGAAAAGCTGGTCGAGGACAAGTCCTACAATCTGCGCCGGCTCCTGGCTGCCTTGCTCCTGCTGCTGCTCCTGCTGTTGCCAGCGTGGTGGGTGGCCACGCATCGGGAGCAGGTGCGGGGATGGGCCGAACAGTTTACCCAGCCGCCGCCCGCCAGCCCCGCGCCGCCAGCTCAGGGCGAGAACGCGGCCACACCGCCCGCGCAGGCTCAGCAGGAGGCGAAACAAGCCGAAGCGGCCGCCCAAAAGGCCCAGGCGGATGCCGACAGAGCCGCCGCCGAAGCCCAGCGCGCCCGGCAAGCCGCCGACGCCACGAAGGCGGATGTGGATCGAAAGCAGCAGCAAGCTGCCGACGCCACCGCTGCCGCGAAGCAGGCGCGGGACCTCGCCGACAAAGCCAAAGCTGCGGCGGATCGTGCCCAGGCGTCCACGCAGGCAGCGCAGAAACCTGCGAATCAGGCCAAGGCCGCACAGCCGCCTGCAGGCATGCAACCGACCGGGACCACCCCGGGCGGATCGCCCTCCCCTGGACAGCGAGCTTCCCCGGCCCCCGGCGCCTCTCCCCTGCCCTCGCCGGGGCCCAACCCGGCAGCGCCTCTGTCCAATGAAGGAACGGCTCCCGGCCCCGGCGCGCCCGGCCAGGCCAACGCGGAGCCGCAGGGGCAAATTGTGCTCTGTGGCCAGGGCCAACCCGCCGCCGATGGGACGATGCTCGTTACTCTTGAGGTGCAGCCGCTCTCGGGTGCCGCGCGCACGCTCCCGGTCCAAAGCTGGACCTACGATGGAACCACCGTTACGGCCAAGGACCGCCTTCAGGCGAACCTCAAAGGCGGTGACCACCTGGTCCAGGCCACGCTTCTCGACTCCGCCGGGAATCCAACCCGGATCCAAGCCGTGCTGACGGTTCAGCCCGGGACGGTGATCACTACGCCCGGCTCGGTCAGCCTGCGGCCAAAGGCAGCTCCCTGAGAGGCCGTAGGGCGGAATCGGCTGGTCGCTCGCCTCTCTCGAAGCACGATCCCCGCAGATGTGAGCAGGCCTGCGCGGGACGGCCGGCGTGCGGTCGGCTCGACACCCGGGTGTGTCTCTCGATTGCTCCCCTATTGGACCTCTATTGGTCCTCTATTGTTCCTCTATTGTTCGCGCCTTTTTCAGGGATCTCAATCGGCTTGCTCGGGCTTCACCAAAGCAATGACCAGCGCGTTCGGCAGAAGATATTTCCGCGCGATGTCCTTCATCTGTTGGAGCGTGACGGCTTCGTAGCGGGCGTCGTCGCCGTCGCTATGGTCGTAGCCAAGGCCGTAGAGCTCGTCCAGGGCGGTGGTCATGGCGTAGCCGCCCAGGTCCTGCCGGGCAATCTTGCGCTGGCCGATGACCTTGGCCTTGGCACGCTTGAGTTCCTCAGGGGTGATGCCCTCCGCGCTCAGCAGCTCGGCTTCCTTGAGCAGTTCGCTTTCAACCAGGGCGGCTTTATCGGGTGCGGTGCCTGCGTAGAACGCAAAATAGCCGGGCGCAAGGCCCACGACATTCTGGGCGCCTACGTAATACGCCAGGCCAAGCTGCTCGCGAATGCGCAGGAACAAGCGCGAGCCGAGGTCGCTGCATGCCTCGTGCAACAGGTCGAGCGGGTAACGGTCCGCGTCGGCGACGGTCGTGCCGCGGTAGCCAACCAGGAGGACGGCCTGTTTCTTGTCGCGGGTCTCCGTCACACGCTGGATGGAGTCTAAAGTCTTGAGCCTTGAGTCTTGAGTCGGGGCCGAGCCGGGCGGCGAGGGTTGCCATCCAGCGAAGGTCTTTTCCACCTCGGCTTTGACCTGCTCGGGGGCGATGTCACCGTAGATGGCCAGCACGCAGTTGTTTGGGCGCGCGAACCGGGCATGGAAGGCCCTCACGTCGGATACCTGTATAGCCTGCACGCTGGTTTCGGTGCCGAGGGCGTCGAGTCCGTAACCGGTCAGGCCGAATAAGGCGCGGCGCATGGCCAGGGAGGCGCTCTGGAGCAGGTGGTCCTTCTGGTCGCGGATGGCGGCGAGCTGGACTTCGCGCTCGCGCTCCAGCGCGGGTGCCGGGAACGTGGGGTTCAGGAGCACGTCGGACAGCAGGTCGAGGCCGGTCGCGAAGTCGCTGCTGAGCACTTCGGCGTTTACTCCGAAGCTGTTGTTGCCGCCATAGCTGTCAATGCTGCCGCCGACGGATTCGATTTCGCGTGCTATCTCCTCGGCGGTGCGCCGCCCGGTGCCCTTCAGCAGCATCTTGCCGGCAAGCTGGGTAAGGCCGTTCTTCTCCGTGGTCTCGACCAGCACGCCGCCCCTGAAGACTGTGCGGAATTCCACGAAGGGGAGTCGGTGATCTTCTTTCAATAGCAGGCGCAGCCCGTTGGGCAGCTCGAGCTTTTGAATGGGGTGCTCGCGCGAGGTCTCCGCCGCGACGGCGGCTTTGGGCGCGGTGCCCGCAGGCAGGAGCGAATAGAGGGTGCGGTTCTCCGCGGTCAGATAGCTGACAGCAACGCGCTGCACATCCGCCGGGGTGATGCGCTTGACTGCCGCGAGGTAGCGCTCACTGAAGTTAAGGTCGTTGGCGGCGAGCCAACTGCCGCCCAGGTCCTGCGCCTGGCCTTGCATGGTTTTGCGGGAAGCGAGCGTGCCGGAGATGAACTGCTTCACGGCCTTGCTCAGCTCGTCCGGAGCGACAGGAGCGGCTTTCATCCGCTCGATTTCCTCCAGCATGGCGTTGCGCGCGGCCTCGAATTTGTCGGGGTCCACCATGGCGCTCACGCCGAACAAGCCGGATTGGCCGGGGCTGTAGGTCCACGCGTCCACGGTGTGGACGAGGCCCTTTTGCTCGCGGACTGCCTGGTAGAGGCGCGA
>DATKNZ010000404.1:0-15857 GCA_035541055.1 Candidatus Acidiferrum sp.
ACGCCTGATCGAGGCCACGCCGGCGAAGTATATCCAGGCCGGGCAGGCCCAGGTCCTCAAGGGCCGCGAATCGTGGGCCCCTCCTGCCCTCGCGGGCGGCCGCCTCATCGTGCGCGACCTCACGCGCATGGTGTGCCTGGACGTAGCCCAGCACTGAGCTGGCCCTGTTCTCATGCGCGCTCGACTGCGAATCGCCCTGCTGATCGGCGCGCTGGCGCTGCTCGCCGTGGCGCTGGGCCTTCACAGCGCCCGCTCCGGCAGCCAGGGCAGCCTCCGCCGCTACCTGGCCGGGCTCCATGCCAAAGGCGAGCCGCTTACTTACGAGGAGCTGGCGCGCAACCGCGTGACTAACGCCTTCGACTCCCTGCCCGTCATCACCAACGCGGCCAACGTCCTGAAGGGCAATCTCGAGCCCGGCCGGCTCGATCTCCGCAGATACACCGCCGCCGGGCAAGCCGAGGTTAACTGGCAGCAGCCCAGTCCCTTGTGGACGACGTCCAACGGCACCCAGGGCCAAGGCACCTGGGAGGAGGTGGAAGCCCAGATGCAGGGCGCCCAACCCGCCCTCCAGCAGGTGCGGGCCGCATTAACGAACCCTGCGGCGGATGCCGGCCCCTACACCGTGGCGGTGTTCACCAACAGCCGTATCGCCTTCGTCGCCATCCGCACGGTGGCCCAATGGCTGGCGGGCGCAGCGGAGAACGACCTCCACCAGCGGCGGTTAAACGACGCCTTGCAGAATCTCCAGGCCCTGGCCGCGCTGGCCCGGATGGAACGCCAGGAACCCATCCTCGTGGCCCAGATGGTCCGGGTGAGCGTGGCGAACCTCGGGCTGGCCGCGACCTGGGAAGCGCTCCAGGCGCCGGGCTGGACGGAGCCGCAGCTTGAGCAACTGCAGCGGTCCTGGGCACAGCTCGACCTGCTCGACGCCGCCGAGCGGGGCTTTGTAGGCGAGCGCGTGGGCGGTCTTCAGATTGCCGGAATGATGCGGCATTCCGAAGGCTCGCATGTATTCGCGCTGCTGAGCGGCGCTCCAAGGCCGCCCCGCTCGAAGGCGACCACTGACGACATTGTAGGAGAATACCTGGTTCTGCCCGTCTATAAGCTGTTCTGGCTGGACCGAGATGAGCTGTTCTACCTGCGCAACATGGAGGAGTCCATCACCGCCATGCGCCTGCTGAAAGCAGGGCGCCCATGGCCCGAGGTGGCTCAGCGGCTGGATCAAATTACATCCAACGTGAACGCGATCGCCCGTTCACCCGGCAAGTTCCGCTACATCTTCAGCATTATCGTCCTACCCAACTATCAAAAGGCCTCTCAGATGGGCGCCCGGGCGGAGGTCGAGCTGCAAATGACCCAGGCAGCCATCGCGCTCAAGCGGTTTCAACTCCGGCACGGCTGCCTGCCTCCCAGTCTGGACGCCCTGGTCCCCGAGTTCCTGCCGGCCGTGCCCTTCGACTGCATGGCGGGCCGGCCCCTCCGGTATCACACGACACCCGACGGTGCCTACGTCCTGTATTCCGTCGGCGAGGACGGCGTGGACGACGGCGGCGACGCCACTCTGGCAGCGGGCATGCCCAATGGGATGTGGACCAGCCGCGATGCCGTCTGGCCTCGGCCTGCCCCCGCGGCGGGCGGACAGGGCCGGCCAGCAGCCCGGCGCGACGAATGAGCAAGCGGCTGCGAATCCTCGCCCTCGTGGTGGCCATGGTGGTGCTCGCGCTGGCCCTGGGGAATCTGGGCGCTCACTCAGGCCGCCGCGCGGCGCTGCGTAATTACGTCGCGGAGCTGAAGGGCAAAGGCGAAAGGCTCACCTATGCCGAGCTGGAGATCGCGCGCCTTACCAACAGCTCTGACTCCCACGCGGTCGTCGCCAATACGGCACTGCTGATCAAGGGCGGGCCGGTGACCCCGGGCCTGGTGGAAGTCCGGAGCTATGTCGCCCCAGGGCGGGCCCTGGTTGCGTGGCAGCAACCCAGCCCCATCTCGGGCAAGTCGAATACCTGGGAGGAATTGGATGCCCAGATGCAGGCATCCGACAGCGCGTTTCAAGAGGTCCGCGATGCCCTCAAGACGCCGTCCGCGGATGCAGGGCCTTACACCAACATGTTCGTGGGCCGGCGCGTGAACTTCGTGGCCATTCGCATTGTGGCCCAGTGGCTGACCGCCGCGGCGGAGAACGACCTGCACCGGGGCCGCCTGGAGGCCGCGCTGCAGAAGATCGAGGCGCTGGCCGGCCTGTCCAACATGGAGCGCGACGAGCCGACCCTGGTGGCCCAGATGATCCGTGTCGCCGTGGCCGGGCTGGGGCTGGCGGTGACCTGGGAAGCGCTGCAAGCCCCCGGCTGGAGCGATCCGCACCTTGACCGGCTCCAAAAGGCTTGGGAGCGGGTGGACATGGCCGGCGCCCTGGAACGGGGCTTCGAGGGCGCGCGGGCCAGCGGCTACGAGCTTTTCACGCGCACCCGGCACCTCAACGGCCCTCAGGTAGGGCGGCTCCTGGCGGGCACCTCCCCCCCCAGCTCCACCCCTGCGTACATCAACGTCGCAAATTCGTTCAGAGACTACATCTACATTCCCCTCTACAAGCTCACGAGCCTGGACCAGGACGAGCTCTTCTACTTGCGGAACATGCAAGAGGGGCTGACGGCCTTGCGTCAGGCCAAAGCGCACCGCCCCTGGGCGGAGACGCGGCAGCGTTTGAACCAGGTCAACAGCAATGTTACAGCCATGGCCGGCTCGCCTCAGCGAGTGCGGTATCTGTTCAGCACAATCTGCATTCCCAACTACCTCAAGGCGTGCGACACCGGCATGAACAACGAAACCGAGCGCCAGATGGCCCTGGCGGCGATTGCCTTGAAGCGTTTCCAGCTCAGGCACGGCGAGCTGCCCGCCACACTGGAAGGGCTGGTGCCGGACTTCCTCCCGGCCTTGCCTTACGACTACATGGCGGCGCGGCCACTCCGGTATGCCCGCAAGGCCGATGGAACCTACCTGCTGTACTCGGTCGGCAGGGACGGGCAGGACGACGGGGGCGATCCGCAACCGGCGCCGGGCCTGTCCAACGGGATTTGGTCCGGCCGCGATGCCGTCTGGCCCCGGCCTGCCGCCGCGGCGGGCGGACAGAGCCGGCCTTCAACCCACTAACGCTTCGACGCTTCACCACCCTTCATCGCATGACCCAAGTCCTCCCTTACACCCGTCCTCCTCTCGAGCGGATGCTGCGCATTCACCAGGCCCTCAAGGGAGGCGGATATCCCAATGCCGCATCGCTGGCGCGCCAGCTCGAGGTCAGCAGCAAGTCCATCCACCGCGACCTCGAGTTCATGCGCGACCGGCTCGGGCTGCCCATCGAGTACGATCCCACCCGCTTCGGCTACTACTACAGCGAGGAAGTGGAGAACTTCCCCACGATCCAGTTTACCGAAGGGGAGCTCTTCGCGCTGGTAGTGGCCGAAAAGGCGCTCCAGCAATATCGCGGCACGAGCTTCGAGCGGCCCCTGCTCAGCGCGTTGAAGAAGATGGAGCAGTCCCTGCCGGACACCATCTCCCTCAGCCTGACTGACATAGACCAGACCATCTCGTTTCGCACCCGGGCCGAGCCCGTGCAGGACCTGGCAACCTTCGACGCCCTCGCCAAAGCCACTGCCGCCCGCCAGCAAATCCGCTTCAGCTACCGCAAGCCCGGCCAGCGCCAACCCGAGCCGCGCGTGGTGGACCCTTACCACCTCGCCAACATCAACGGCGAGTGGTTCCTTTTCGCCTACGACCACCTGCGCCAGGACATCCGCACGTTTGTGCCCGCACGGATCACGGCGATCGAGCGCACGGGGCGGACCTTCCAGCGGCAGCGAGGGTTCTCCCTCGAAAAGCGCCTGCAGGGCAGCTTCGGCGTCCAGTCCGGCCACGGCGAGTTCAGTGTCGTCATCCGCTTCAACAAGCGCGTCGCCGACTACATCCGCGAGAAGAAGTGGCACAGCTCCCAAAGCTTGCGCGATCTGCGCGACGGCGGGGTGGAACTCACCATGCGCCTCTCAAGCCTGGGCGAGGTCGAGCGCTGGGTATTGAGCTGGGGCGGCGACGCGACCGTGCTCAGGCCTTCCGAGTTGGCCGAATCGGTGCGGAAGGCCGCCCGACGCATCGTGCAAGCCTCGCCGTCGAACAGCCGGGCACCGGGCGATGGCCCCCCCGCGCGCTAGGCGTTGTTTCGTTTACTGGCCCTGGATGCGATAGTAGGCGGCCCCGGGGCCAGGAGTGAGCACCATAGCATTCGTGCTGACCGGCCCGCCCACGTTCGCCCACCCGCCGCCGTTGACGCCCGGAGCCATCTGCACCTGGTAAGGCGGAGTGCGCCCGGACCAGGTCAGCCACAGGTTGCTGCCGTGCCAGGCAAGCCTGGCCTTGATCCAGGGCGAAGGCACCACGTTGATGTACATCGTCGCCGTGCAGGACCAGCTATTGTTGTCATGCAGGCTTACCGTGAAGGTGTTCATCCCGATGTCCGGGACATCCGGTGTGCCGGAGAGCGTGCCATCGTTCGCCACGTTTAGCCAGGCGGGCCCGCTGAGCTTCGAGAAGGACAGCGTGTCTCCGGAGGGGCGAATGCAGTCGGTGGTCAGGTAGGCGGTGTAGGGCGCGCTGGCCGTGGCGACGGCCTGCGTGAACGGGTTGCTCATGAACATCGGCAGAACGAGCCGGAACACCAGGCCATCGCCTGTGCCGACCGCGCCGTTGAAATTGGGTCCGCCGTATTCGGCTGTGCCGCAGAAGGAGCCGTCCCGCGCCTGCACCACCGGCGACTCCGGGTTGGCGCCGTTCGCGCCGTCGAAGTACACCACCGTGGTCAGCGTGCCGTCGGGGGTGAGCCGGAACACGGTGCCTTGCCCGCCCCAACCGCCCTCGGCGGTCGTGCCGTATAAGTTCCCGTCGGTCGCCTGGATCAGCCCGGCGACCGGGTAGGCGCCATCATTATACCCGAAGGAGTAAAGGGTCGTCAGCGTGCCGTCTGCCGTCATGCGGAACACGGTGCCCCAGCCATTGGTTCCGCCCTCACTGGTTGTCCCGTAGAAGAGGCCGTCGCTGGCCTGCAACAGGGCACACTCCGGGTACCCGCCATTGAAGTAGTCAAAGCTCACCAGCGTAGTGAACACGCCGTTGGTTGTGAGGCTGAAGACGGTGCCACTCCCATAGAGACCCCCCTCCAGCGTGCACCCATAGAGCAGGCCATTGGTCGCCTGGATCAACGGCCCCACCGGGTAAACCCCCGTATCTATGTCGAACGAGTAAAGCGGCGTCAGCACCCCGTTGGTCGTGATGCTGAAGATGCCGCCGTAAGAGTTGGTGCCTCCCTGGTAGGTCATGCCGTAGAGCTTGGCGTCGGCGCCCTGGATCAGCGAGGCGGCCGGATAGCTGCCATCCTCGGCCCCAAAGAACGAGTACAAGGGTTTCAGGGTGCCGCTGGTGCTGAGCCGGAAAATGGCACCGACGTCGTTCGTGCCGCCTTGGAACGTAGCCCCGTAAAGGTTGCCGTCCAGGGCTTGCACCAAGCCGGCGTAAGGTTCGCCGCCATCCGGGCCATTGGCAAACGGGTGTAAGATGGTGTAGGCGCCGGCGGTGGACATCCTGAACGCCAGGCCATAGCCGCTCGAGCCGCCGTGCAACGTGGTGCCGTAGAGGTAGCCGTCCTTGCCCTGGATCAGCCCCGCGTAGGGGTTCAGCCCGCTCGAGCTGCTGCCGCTGCTGAAGGCTCGCAGGGCGGACATGTAGGCCCCTGGCTGGATGACCGGCACAACCGTAAGCGCCGCCCCGTCGCTGACGTCGTAATCAATGGCGTTGCTCACGATGACGGAATACATCCCGGCATTCCCGGTATTGGCGTTATTGATGGTCAGCGTGCTGGTGCTGGAGCCGGCAATGGTGCCGCCGTCGGTCAGGTTGGTGCCGTTCTTTTGCCACTGGAAATACAGCGGCGCATCGCCGACCACATCCACGCTGAAAACCGCGGGCGTGCCGGCCAGCACTGTCTGGTCCTCCGGCTCCGAGATGATGTAGGGCGGGGAGATAGCGATCTGCAGCGCGGCGCTCAGGCTGGTGACCGAGCCGGAGGCGTTGCTGACGACCACGGAATAGTTCCCGGCATCGGTGGTTGCCACGTTGGTGAGCACCAGAGTGCGGGTGCTGGTGCCGGCCAGGTTAGCGCCGTCGCTCAGGTTATGGCCGTTCTTGCGCCACTGGTATGAGACCGGCGGGCTGCCGAACGTTGCCACGTTGAAGGTCGCGGTATCTCCCAGGTAAACGAGCTGGGTCTGAGGCTGGCGCGTAATCTGCAGCGGGGCGGTGATGCTGACGCGGAAGATGGCGCCTTCGTTGCCCTGGCCGCCATAAGCGGTCGTGCCGTAGAGATTGCCGTCGCTGCCCTGGGCGAGCGCGCATTCCGGCGTAGCGCCCTGGAACCCGTCAAAGTTGGCTATGGTGACGAAGGCCCCGCCGGGCGTTATGCGGAAGAGCGTGCCCGCGGAGTAAGTGCCGCCGGCTTCGGTGGTGCCGTAGAGGTTTCCATCGCTGCTCAGGAGCAGCCCGCCGAAAGGATTCCCGCCATCCGCCTCCCCGGTAAAGGAGTAGAGCGAAGTGATCGTGCCGTCGGCAGTCATCTTAAAGACGGTGCCCGCTCCGTTGGTGCCGCCGTAATAGGTCGTCCCATAGAACGTCCCGTCGCTATCCTGCACCAGGCCCGCCATGGGGGTGCCCCCGCTCGTGTAATCGAACGAAGCAAGCAGAGTTACCACCCCCGCCGTGGTGGCGCGGTAAACCGTCCCCCAGTTGCCATTGGTTCCGCCGTCTTCGGAGGTGCCATAGAGGTAGCCGTCGCTGCCCTGAATGAACTTGGACGAGGAGTAGGACGCGTTCACCCCATTGAACGAGTGCAACGTCAAGAAGGCGTTCCCCGGAGTCACCCGGAAAAGGGTGCCATAGCCCGAGAGGCCGCCCTCCAGCGTCGGCCCGTAGAAGTTACCGTCCGCGGCTTCCGCCAGGCCGGCCACCGCGAACCCGCCGCTGCTGGTGTAGTTCAAAGCCGCCAGCACGGTCGTCACGCCGTTGGTGGTCATCCGGAATATAGTGCCGTAGCTGGAGGAGCCCCCGTCGTAGGTCCCGCCGTAAAGGCTGCCGTTGGTGCCCAGCGTCAGCATGGCATACGGCTCAGACCCATCCGTGCTGTATTTGAACGAATGCACGAGGGACACCACTCCATTGGTGCCCAGGCGGAACACGGTGCCGTCGTCGGTCGAACCGCCAGCCAACGCCGTGCCGTAGAAGTTGCCGTCCGTGGTCTGCACGAGGCCCGCAAAAGGCACTGAGCCGACGCTGCTGCCCACAAACGAGTAGAGCGTATCAAGGCTGACGCCGGGCACGGTCACCGGCACGAGGGCCAGCACCGCCCCGGTGCTCGTGGCAGAGCCCAGCGTGTTGGTGATCACCACGCTGTAAGTCCCGACTGTGGCAGACGTCGCGTTGGTCACGGTCAACGTGCTGGTTGAGGAGCCGAGGATGCTGCCGCCGTCGGTGAGGTTGACCCCGTTCCGCTGCCAGCGATAGCTGAAGGGCTGCGTGCCGACCGCGGCCACGTTGAAGCTGGTTCCCGCGCCGGGCAGCACCGTCTGGCTGACCGGCTGCACGGTGATCACCGGGCGCCAGGGGACGATCGACAGGAAGGCTTCGCCGCTGGTGGCGGAGCCGGCTGCGTTGGTGACCACCACCCAGTAAGCGCCCACGTTCGCGGGCGATACATTGCTGATGGTCAGCGTGGCGGCGGCGGAACCGGAAATGCTCCCGCCATCCGTCAGGTTGGTCTGGTAAACTCCATTGTCGAACCACCACTGGTAATACTCCAGCGCATTGGACGACGTGCCCACCGTGAACGTCGCTGTCTGGCCTTGAAAGAGGGCCTGACTCACCGGGTCGGAGGTAATCACCGGAGGGGTGACAATGGCGAGCGTGACCTGCCGGGTTTGGACGAACGAGTCGGTCAGGTTCGTGAACCACAGCGTCGCGGTGTAGGCGCCCGCGGGCAAGCTGAGCGCCTGGACATTGGGCCGGACAGTAACGTTGGTCGAAGGGCCTCCACCCGTGAGGGTGCCCGAGGTCGCCGCGATGGACAGCCAACTGGCATCTTTGCCCACTGCCCAGTCAAGAGATCCCAAAGCCTTGTTGGTCAAGGTGAAGCTATTGTTGGTGGGTGTGATGGGTCCGCCAACCGGCCCGGTAAAGAGCATGGCCGCGCTGGGCGAGATGCGCAGCGCCTCGGGGACGCCGATCGAATAAATCAGGTTGGTGCCCAGCGGCGTGCCCCAGCCGGTGCACAGGTCATACCCTGGGACCGCGGGGAATTTGGTGGGGCTCGATGGGCTGTAATTGTTGCCGATGGTTATGTCGTGGAAGTTGGCGGTCAAAGCGGCCGTTTTGCCCAGGGCATAAACCGCTGGATTCACAAAGCCCACGTAGGGCTCGCCGCTGGCCAGTGCGGCTTCATTGATCAGCGCGTTAAATCCTGCCCAGAGCGGCGCCGCGCAACTCGTCCCGCCGACGTCGTAGTCCTGCCCGTCGCACCGCACATAGACGTTGTCGGCCGGCATCGCCACGTCCGGCGTGTTGCGCATGGTCGTGGAGCCTAGGTTGGCGACCATGCTGATGTTGGTCTGGTAGCTCGGTATCGTATAGCTGGTGCTCACGCCGCCGCCGCTGCCCGTGCCGCTGCCCGCATTCCAGACCTTCTCGGTTACCCAAGGGCCGCCCGGCCCGCTGGTGGTGAGCGTCGTGCCGCCTACTTGCGTGATGTACGGGGTGTCTCCGGGGAAATCAATCGGGCCAGTGTAGGCGTCATCGTCCCCCGACGCATTGTAGAAGGATTGCCCCTGGGTCGCCATTTCCTCAAAGATCTGATCCGCCACGGGGTCAGCCGGCCCGCCCGGGATGTACCATGAGCAGCTCATCTGCTTCGCCAGGTTGTCGGACGCCATGCGGTTCAGCACCGTGTGCCAGTTGGGGCCGGTGTCCCAGATGCCTTCATACACGTAGAGCTTGGACATGTTGGGCGCCATGGCGATGGCGACTTCAATATCCAGGCACACTTCCACCTCGCCGCCATCGCCGCTGGGCCGGCCGGTGGCTCCCGTGAGCAGCACATTCGTGACCGTAACCAGCGGCAGCCCCGCCTTGGTCTCGTAGTAGGTGATGTCGCCGGCGTTGTAGCCGTCGAACTCGATCAGGCCTACGACTTGCCCCGTGCCGGTAAACGGCGCGCCGGGGGCGTAGGCCGCCCGGAAGTCGTATCCCATGTAGGTCCCCGACGGGCCGGACCCCGTGGCGTGTGTGGCCGGGCCCTGGTCTGCCTTAATGGGCGTGGCGTGCAGGCGCGGCCGAGGTAGGGCATAGTTATTCAAGCCGCTGATGCCAAGCACCGGCACGGACAAATTGAGCGAAGGCTCCACGTCCGGCGCGTAGAAGGTGCGGTTTTCGGTCGGATGCTGATACACTTGGAGCTTCACATGGAAGGCCGCCTCGATCTGGACCGCCGACCCGCTCACGTCCACCAAAAGGCGGTTGGGGTAAGTGGCGGCCACCTCCAGGCCGTGGGTGTTGGCAAACGTGATCACCGCCTGGTAATCCTGCTCCGAGGGGCCGAAGGACTCGGCAAACTGCGCCGTGGACAGGAACTGGCGGTATTTGCTGCTGCCGGGATCGTAGAGCTGCTGCAAGAGCTGCGCCAGCGCATCCGGGTTCCGCACCGGCAGGCCAATGGCCACGTGCAGCCGGTTCGTGGCGGCCAGCCGCTCGATGGGCTGCAGGTTGTGCGCTGCCACGGCTGCAGGCACCTGCCCGTGCACCACCTGCAACGGCGCTGCCCAGGCGGCTCCCGCGCAAAGCAGGCCAATACCGATAGTTATGGTTAGAAGAACGAATGCCCGGGACCAACGTCCCGCCCGTCCGGACGCGCGTAAAGTAGTCATAGGTCAATTACTCAGGGATGATAGACAGCGCAAGTTGCAGCCCGTGCCACGCCTTTGCAACAAGTATTCTGCTGCCTCGTGACGCGGCACGACAACTCTTCTCGCGATCCTGTTCTCGCCCTCGGTCAATTACTTAAGCATTGCCGCCAAAAGGTTACGGGACTCCAACCAAAAACATGCCGTCGTCAGCGTGCTCCTGAAGAAAACGGTTGAGTTCCTTGGCCCTTGCCTGCCTCTGCGCCGTCGTATGGCTACCAGCGGCGGCTTGCCGCAAGTCCACATCGCGCCGGGCGTACTCTGTCGCGAGCCACAGCCGATGCAGCGCAGCAGCCGCCGCCGGGTTTGGAGCGGCGCTGCCCGTCTTCTGCAGTTCCTCGGCCAGACCGCTGAGCAAGCCGGCGGCGCGTTCGTTCTCCGCGCTCGTCTTGTTCGCCGTCCCGGGCAGCTCGCAGACGTGCCGCACGGTGTCCTCCAACACTTGAAACGCCCTGCGTCCGAGCGCGGCCTGGCCGCCGAACCGCGCCTCGGCGAAGTCCCTGATCATGGCGTCCACATCCGCCCCGGGATCCCAGGACAGGCCACCCAGGACGTAGTGATTGAGTTCGTAGGTGCCCCAATCCCCCGGCTCCGCATACGACGAAATACCCCGCACCCCCGCGCGCGCATAATAGCGCAGGTCGTTCTGCATATAATGTGGAAGCAGGACCGGCAGGGATCGCCAGGCATACTTGCGGTAGTAGGAATAGATGCTGATCTCGCCGGGGAAAACTCGCAGCCACGCCTCGAGTTGAGCGGCGTAGGCGGCATTCTCGCTGCTGCGAGGATCGTCAATCTGCCACTCGAAACACTGGCGGATGGGGCAGAAATCCACCAGGACCCGAGGGTCCATGAACGCCCGCACGGGCGGCGCGAGGCACGCCCCATAGGCAACGGTTTCAAATATGAGATTGGAACGGGTCGGGCAAATGGCCTCCGAAACCGCCGCCAGCAGCCGGGCCTGGCGGTCGCTGGGGCTGCCGAGAGCTGTGCAGTTGGGGCATTCGCACCATCGGGCGCCGTCCGGCGGCCAGAGGTCGAATACCTGGATCTCGGGGTGCTCGTCGAGGTAACGACGCACATTCTCGATAAAGCGCCCCCTGGCTTGCTCGTTCGAGGTGCAAAAGACCGCCCCCGGATGGCTGACCCGCCGGCCTGAGGCGTCCTGGCAGAACCATTCCGGGTGGCGAGCGAAGAGTTGCCCACCTTCCATTTGGGCGTTGAGGTAGTTCTGGTAGCCATGCCCGCCCACTTCAATCGTGATGCCCCGCCGCTGCAACTCCGGCGTCAGCGCCTCGCGCCAGTTGTCCCACTTCACCCGGCCCCCGCCGCCATAATTCAGCGGCACGGCCAGCGTATTGAACCGGCGCCGGGGCATCCAATCGATGAGCTGCAGCAAGCGCTCCGTCGTGTCCGATCGCCCCTCCTCCACGTACAGCTTGCGGTACTTGAAAACCGGCTGCTCCAGCATGTCGGCGCCAAACGACAAACTCAGCCGTGGGCGGTCAGGAACCACTTCATGCGCGCCGTCGTAGAAAGCGAAGGCCGGCGCCAGCCAGCGGCAACCCAGCCGTTCCAACAGCGCATAGGCCGCGTACAGCGTCCCGCGCTCGTCGGCTCCGATCAGCAGCAGGTTCCCTTGGCGCCGCGCCATGCAATAGCCGTCCGGCGGCAACTGCGCGGCCCCGCCAGGCAATCGGATGCCCGCTGGGATCGAATCGCGTTTGCAGACCAGGATGGACCGCTGCACGGACCCGGTGGAGACGTCGAAGCGCGCGCCGCTCATGGCGCCAAGGTAGCGCTGCAGTTCGCGGGCAGCGAAGGCCTCAGCAGGCGAAGGCTGGATGGCGGTCGTGATCGTGCAGTGGGCGCGCCCACTGTCCGCCAGCAGCAGGTCGGTGTTCGTGAAGGGCGACGCGGCCCCGGCGCCGGCGTCGGAGCGCGGCCTTTCCAGTCCGCACCAATGCCCGATGCTCCGCCGGCCCTGCAATAGGGCCCCAGGCGTGCTGCGGGAGCTGCTGCGGACTGGGAAGTCCGCGCTCCGAGGCTTGCGCCGGAATGCGCTGGCCGGAACAGGCTCTTTCGAGAACCCCGGCCCGCTCCAGGCAAAGCTCATAGCGGGTATGCCCGCCGACCGGCGCGCATAGTAGAGCCGGAACGGATGCAAGCCGGCCTTCAGCTTGATCACTCCATTTCGCTCCTTGCCGCCAACGTAGCCGAAATCCGCATCAATGACCGTCGCTTCATGAAGACGCAGCAGGGCACCCGTGTCGGCGGAAAGATAGAATGTATAATTCCCGTCGGCCGGCGTGAGCAGGTAGCCGGTGAACAGCAAGCCAATATCGTCGTCTCGTGGCCGCACCGCCAGGGTCGGCTGGTTGGTGACGCCGCCGCAAACGTTGGTCAGCGCCGTTAGTTCCGGCACCCAGGGAAACGCCTCTGTGTAGGCCTTCCATTCGACGCCCTCCGCCGTAGCCGACGCCGGAACTGAGGGCACCAATTCGGCATCATAGGGCCGCGGCGCACTGGGGTCAGGCCGACGCAACTGGAGCACGCGATCCTTCATCTGGTGCTGCAGAGCCAGATACGCCGGGTTGGCGGCCAGGTTCGTCGCCTCTTGCGGGTCATGCACGACATCGTAGATCTCGAAGTCGTTGCTCTGGGCAGTGATGTCATAGCGCACCCCCTGGAGACCGTTCAGCCGGATGACCTGCATCTGGTTGTGAACCCGGCCCCGGTGGGCCGGTGTGAATTCGTGATACTTCGGCGTGCGGTAGGGGTCGGCATACTCGACGTAGATCGTGCTGGGCGGCTGCTTGCCGATGCCCAGCAACGTCGGCACCAAAGAGGCTCCGTCACTGCGCGCCGGCCCGGGCAACCCGGCCAGTTCGGTAAAGGTCGGCATCCAGTCCTGGAACTGCGACGGTGTATTGACGATGGCCCCCGCCGCAATTGTTCCTGGCCAGCGCACGATAGTGGGCATGCGGATGCCCCCTTCCCACGTGTCACGTTTGACTCCGTCCAACGGCCCGAAGGTGTCGAAGAAGTTGCCGCGATACTTGGGCGTGAGGGACAGATAGTCCTCGATGGTGGGGCCGTTGTCGGACGTGAAGACCACCAGCGTGTTTGTCTCAATGGCCAGGTCCTGCAGCAACTGCATGAGGTCCCCGACGGCGTCGTCAATCCGGCGCACGCCCATAGCGTAGCGGCGGAACACCTCGGGCCAGGGGACCTCAGGCGTGGCCGGGCTGCGGTCGTCATCGTAGGTGGCGGCGGCGTAGTCGCGGTCCACGTAGGAGTCCACCGTGCCGCTGGCGGTGTTAATCATGTGGCCGGGCGTGCCGAGCCACTGCAAGCCGCCCGCGAGGCCGCCGCCGCGCGGATACGCCTGCGTGGGCAGCTCATACACCGCGTGCGGTGTGTCAAAGGCCAGGTAGAGAAAGAACGGCCGCCGTGGCTGGGCCGCGTGCTGGTCCGCAATCCACTTCTTGGCGCGCGCCGTGAAAAGGTCAGTCGTGTAGCATTTATCCAGCTTAGCGGTGATGTTCTTGGCGCCATCGTAGCACTCCTTGCTCTTGCGGCTGTAAAGCGCCTCCTTCGGGTAGTGCTCGTGCCCGTCCCCGTGGCGCTCGTAGCCGAAGAAGTAGTCAAAGCCCCGCCGGGTGGGATAGGCCGCCCAATCCGCCGGAGCGGTGCCGCCCACGTTGTCGCCGCCCAAACCCCACTTGCCGATAGCGGCGGTGGCGTAACCGGCCTCCCGCAGCACCGTGGCCAGAGTATGATTGTCCGCCAGCGCCTTGTCCCATTGCTGGTCCCGCACGTTCGCGTGGCCCTGGTGAACTCCCAGGAGCAAAGACGCCCGCGACGGAGCGCAGACCGGCGCGGAGCAATAGTGCATGTCGAGCCGCATGCCCTCGGCGGCCAGCGTGTCCATGTGGGGCGTCGTCTCCCGGGGCAGGCCGGGCGCACGGCGGTTCTGATAGAGCACGCCGAGGTCGCCGTAGCCCAGATCATCGCACAGGATGAATAAGATATTCGGGCGCCGGGCGGCCAGGGAAGGATCGGCGATGAATAGGCTGGCCTGGCGGCTCAGGACAGTGTCGCCGGAGCCGCTCGTCACCCCGACCCAATACGCGCCAACGTCTCCCTCAGCAATGTTGCTCACGGTCAGCGTTGCCGCGTTCGCGCCGGAGATGCGTGGCGTGTTTCCGAGCGGCGCGCCGTCCTTGTACCACTGATAGGCCAGAGGCAAGTCGCCGGAAGCTATGACCCGGAACACGGCGTTCGTCCCGGCAGGCAAGACCTGAGTGACGGGCTGCCCCAGGATGAGGCGGTTGTTCACCGTCAGCGTGGCCACCGAGCTGGTGATGGCGCCGTAGGAATTCGTGATCATCACCGAGTAGCCGCCCGCGTCGCCCCGCGTCATGTTACTGACCGACAGCACGGCAGTGTCCGCGCCGAATACCCGGCCGCTGTTGCTCAGGGCCACGCCATCTTTGCGCCACTCGTAGCCCAAAGGCCGGCCGCCGGCGGCCTTGACCGAGAGGGTCGCGGTCGCCTTCACGTCGAGTGCCTCGTCAGCCGGCTGCACGGCAATGCCCGGCGCGCCGGTGACATAAGCCCAGGTAGTGCCGATGCGCAGCTCGTCCACCAGGCAGCCGGGCGGCGGGTTGGTGCGGCAGCCAAGGACGAAGGCGCGGATGCCGTTGGAGTTCAGGTCCGCGCCCGCCGACGCTGTAATCGTCGGCGCAGGCGGAGTGTCGGAACCGAAGCTGGAGGACGGAGGATTGACCCAAAGCCTGGCGGTGTGGCTGCCGTAATCGTAGCCCCCGACCACGAACAACACCGTGTCGAGGCTCCGCCGCGTCCTCTCGAAGACCCAGTCAGCAGGGTGGCTCGAATTCCGGGCCACGCCAAGGTTAAAGCCGCTGCCCGCTCTTCGCGCATAGAGCCTGACGGTTGCGCGCAGCAAGGTCGCATTCTGGTTGCCTACGTTATCCCCGAAGCCTGCAAAGAAGTTATTCCGCACCCCCGACGCATCCACACCCGACAGGTCGGTAACCTTCAGCAGAAACGAGTAGTAGGCGGTGCCGCTGGTCACCGTGAACCCGAGCGCCAGGCGCCCCATCACGCCCGTGCGGGATGGTATCGAGATGCACTTACCGGTGGACGGGGGCAGGCCAGGGTAAGACAGGCTGCCGGCGGCAATCACGGGGAAGCCGGCCGCAACCGACGCTGGCGTGTTGGTGATCGCATACCATGTCGCGCCCAGGCTGTTCACCTGCTCGCAGAGGGAGCTGCCGACAGTGTAGCTCGTCCCTCCGTCCGCGGCGGCGTCTGCAAACGGGTCGAAGCACACCTGCCCGGATGCGCACAGCAGCAACAGAGGCAGCGTCCCGGCCAAAAGCAGTGGTTTCATGAGCCGGAGAGAATACAAAGGCCGTGGCTGGAACAGCAGGCCGCAGAAAGCCGAGTCGAAGTGCTGAGCACGGGCCCGGCTCACTGTTTGGCCCAGAGGTAAGCGCATTTTCCGCAAACGTTTGTGCAATACTACCTCCCCTCTGCCCGCCGGGTCAATGTGTTATCCCGCCCTGGGCCTCCCATTGCAGGCCGTATCCCGGCTTTCGCAAGCATTCCGGGAGGGCCACGAGATGCCATTGCCGGACATCTTCAGCCTAAGCTGTTGATGCATAGTGGCTTGTACAGCGCTTTCCCGAGCCCAGGCGCATCAGGCCCGTCTGGCATCATGCCTTCGCCCCCACGGTCACCACGCCGTATCCTCCCCGTCACCTCACCGTAGTACCTCTAATAGCCTAT
>DATKNZ010000405.1:0-3759 GCA_035541055.1 Candidatus Acidiferrum sp.
GGATGGCACGATGCTGCGCGCCTGCCCGCCGCAGAACAGCGGGTGCCGCCGCGGGGTCGGCTACCGGGTCCTCGGCAAGCTGGACAGCCCGCAGAACGGCTACGTGGACATCACGAGCGCCTACACCGGGCGCTTTGGCGCGCCCGCCGTGGGCCAGCGCGTCTTCGTGAGCGTGAACGCCTGCGTCAACGGATACGAAGGTATCCCGCTAGTGTTCTCCGCCCGCGTGCCCGCTGGGGCCTAAGGCCACTGCGCGGGAATGACCCCTCACCCGGCCTACGGCCACCCTCTCCCCATCGGATGGGGAGAGGGAAGGGTGAGGGGACCGGGCCCCTTGGGCGATTGTCCGTCTGAGGGGCCCACGCGTTCCGCGCGAATAGCCGATAGCCAATGCCCAATGGCCAATGGTTCACAGCCATGTTTCACGCATGACGCAACACGTTTCACGGTTCACGTTTCACGCATCACGAATATGAAGATTCTTCCTCCTGCTGATGAGAACGAACGCCAGGCGCTTAAGCTCCGTTTGGAAAGTGTGCTCGGAGCGGAACAAGGCGGCTCCTGGCGGGTGGATATTATTGCTGGCCGTTACGGCTGGTATGTTCGCCCGGTTCGGCTGCGCCCCCGCACAAAGGTAAAAACAGCGCCCGCGGGAACGCGCTGATTCGTGTCGGGGTCAAAACAAAGTTATTGCACAACTCGGGTTTCGTGAGGCGGTTGGAGAGAGGGCGCCGGTTGAAACGGGGCTCGTCGGCGCGTCCGGGAATTGCGCCCTGGAAGCAACTGCCGGTTCGCGGTCCCATCCGAGAAAAGCGCGCACGGTTGCGCGACTCGATGACCATAAGGCAGGCCAGATAATCGGAGAGGTCAAAAGGGGCGCGCCAACGGTGCTGCCTCCGCCGGAACGTTGGGTGAAGCTCTGCCCGCGCCGTTTTACGGCTGTAAGCCGGTCGCGGCGGCCACGCGGGCAGACCCGTGCAGACGGCCAGCTCTGCAAAGTGACGGAACTACCTGATCCCAGCGGATTGAGTCGAGAGGGCGCCGCCCGGCGAAGCACTTCGCCGGGCGGCGTCTGGAGGCGACCGGGCAGGAGAGCTGGCGGAAAGGGCTCCGGCCGGGAGCGAAGCCGCTTCTGCGAAGCCTTGAACATTTCTTTATCGCCATTGTCATTACCACCAAGGGCTCGGCTTTTGAGTGAGCCCGTTACTTTTGAACATTGATGCGATCGGCGTGGAATGCTCAAGAGTCCTCCAGCCGGCTCGCATCCTGCGAAGACCAATTATGAATGACATGAAGGAAAGCATGTTGGAATTCACGCCGGCATATTTTGCTCAGCCTGAATCGCGTGTGGACAGGGCGGGTTATGCGCCAGGAGGTAGCACGGATCAATCTCCCGACAGCAACATGTTCCCCGGGAGCGCCCCGTCAGGCAATAGGGTTCAGCCTCAGCCTTGGGACGCCTGGCTCAGCAGGGGCATCCCGGAGCTTGCTTCGCCGCTGGCGGGCTGAAGGACCCCAGGGCAGGAGTTGGAGGGGCGAGTCCACGCTTGCTGCTTTCGGGAGCGGGCACCGGTGTGCTCCATGCTGCAACCCGCCTGACTCACTGACTCCTGGGCACCGATTCGCCGCGTGAAGAAAACAGATGCTGCGAACATGGCAAAGAACTATTACCTGATCCTGGGTATCAGCGCTGATGCCAGCGCCGAAGACGTCAAGGCCGCCTTTCGCCGGCGGGCCCTGGAATTGCATCCGGACCGATCCGGGTTGGAAAGCGGGCCGTTCCAGGATGCGCAGGAAGCTTACAGCGTCCTGGGCGATGCTGAACGCCGGCGCGGCTACGACCGACAGTATCGGGCCGTGAGCGCGCCGGGCCGCCGGCGGAGCCCTGCGTCGGAGCCTTTGGTGAGAGAGCGCCCCCGAGGTGAGCCTCTGCGTCCGGTCGAGCCCGCTCGCAGCTTCCGCGAGATCTGGCCCTTGGAATCCTTTGAGACCTACGCCCCCTCTTTCGATGAGTTGTTCGAGCGCTTCTGGAGCAACTTCGAGCCTTTCAGTCGGCCCAAGGAGGAGCGGTTGGAGAGCCTCACCCTGGAGGTGGTCGTCGGTCCGGAGGAGGCTCGGTTTGGCAGCCGCGTGCGCGTGAGGATTCCAGCGCGGGCCAGATGTGCGGAGTGCCGCGGGAACGGGGCGGTGGGTCTCTACGAGTGCTGGCGCTGCGAGGGGCACGGCGCGGTGATGACGGAATACCCGGTTGAGGTCGCCGTCCCGCCCGGCACGCAGGACGGAGACGCGGTGCGGATATCCCTGGCGCGCTTTGGCATCGAGAACTTTTACCTGACCTTGCTGTTCCGCGTTAGCGGGGGCGGATACTGAGGAGGGCATGAGATGATCCAGGGCCAGGTCAATGAGGCTCGCCTATGAAGACTGCATTACCTATGAGACCACAGGGTTCATTCTCGTGGAACATCGTGACAAAGGGGTTTCACGCGCAGGAACAGGTTCACCAGAAGCTCCGCTCCTCGCTTTCCAAACTGGAGCGGCATCTGGAGCATTTTCCCTCCGATGCGGTGCATTTGCAGGTCGTGCTGGAAAAGCATCCACGGAAACCGCAGTTTACCGCCGGGCTGGTGCTTCGCGTGCCTTCCAATATTCTTCGGAGCGCGCAAGACGCGCCTGATCCTGTGCCTGCGCTAAGCGGTGCGGCAAAGACCTTGCTGCGCCAATTGGCCTCGCTTAAGTCGGATTTGCGCCGTGAGGGGCTGTGGAAACGGAAGAGCCGCCGAGCGGAGTTGCGCGCCACCAAACCGCTGCGCTTGGCCGCGGCGCCGCTGGCCAACGGCCGCGGGCCACAGAACCTGGGGGATGTTATCGGCGCGCTGCTGGAGGAGAATTACGCGCGTCTGCTGCGCTATGTCCGCCGTCATCTCTGGCACGAGGTGCGCCTGAAGAAGTTACCCGAGGGGTCAGTTGACGCGCGGGCCGTGGCGGATGAAGTGGCCCGCCTGGCCCTGGCCGCGCCGGAGAAGAAACCAGCCGGGGTGGGTTTTCTGCTTTGGTTCTATATGCTGGCGCGGCGGGAACTGGCCCGCCGCTGCAAGGCGGTCCGGACGCAGGCGCAGGAAACGGTGCCCTTGGAGGAACCACGTGTGCTGCCCGAATACGCGGAGACCGCCGACGGTTACGAACCGGAGCGACCGCTCGACATCGTCGAGCAGGTGTTGGAACCGCCCGTCGTTGAAACAAAGGACCTGGTGCCTGACCCTCGCACGGCCCCGCCGGACGAAGTAGTCGCGCGGAGGGAACTCCTGGAGGGGGTGCAAAACACTGCAAACAATTGGCCCAAACCGGAGCGCGAGGCCTTCGAACTGTATTTCGTGGAAGGGTTCGAACCGGGTGAAATTGCCATGGTCCTTGGTTTATCTGTAAAAGAGGCTGAGGGGCTTCTGGCTGGTATTCGCGGCCGTGTGCGCGACACGTTGCTGGCTCAGTCCGCCGTGTGAGCGCCGATAGGTCTGTTTGGAAAGTGACCCTGGCTCGGACTCAGGAACCCTTGGGCTCTGGCTTCTTCAGCCCCCACTTCTCCATTCTGGAAAGCAGCGTGGTGGGTTTGACGCCGAGCAGCTCGGCGGCACCGTCGGGTCCTTTGATCTTCCAGTTGGCGGCTTCCAAGACCAGGAGCAAGTTCTCACGCTCCCGGCGTTGCAGTTCCGCCTCGGTGAGGAAACTGGGCTCGGCAGGGGTGCCAGAGGGCGATTGGACCAC
>DATKNZ010000406.1:0-14769 GCA_035541055.1 Candidatus Acidiferrum sp.
ATCGCCGGGATTCCCACCGCGGGCCAGGTGCCGGACAAATACAGCATGAACCTTTCCGGGGATGTGTTCAGCGCCGTGTCGCAGAGTTACCAGTACGGGACGGGCGTTGGGGGCACCATCTTAAACCCCGTGGGGCTGAGCGCGCAGCCAGCCAAGGATTACTGGGACGGCGGGTGGATCACGACGTTGGAGACCTTCTCGCTGGCGAATCCTTCAAGCCCGGCGCCGCTGGGCTCCTTGCAAGTGGCCAACGGCGAGCTGCTTGACGCCACGCGTTTCGACGGCACGCGCGCTTACATTGCCACTTCCCAGGAATGGGATCCGCTGTGGGTGGTGGACCTCTCCGATCCGGCGAACCCGGTCACGGCGGGCTCGGTGGATGTGCCGGGCTGGTCCACGTACATCCTGCCGATGGGCGACGAACTGTTGACGCTTGGCACGGTGACGGACCGCGTGGCCGTCTCGCTCTTTGACGTGCACGCCGCGGCCAACCCGATCCTCCAGAGCCAGGTGCTGCTGGGTCAGAACTATTCCTGGAGCGACGCCGCCTACGACGACAAGGCTCTGACCGTGCTGAGTGGCCTGGGCCTGATTCTCGTTCCCTATGAAGGTGACACGACCAACGGCTGGAGCGATGACGTCCAACTCATTGATCTTGGGCAAGGCACGCTTACCGCGCGCGGCATGATCCAGCACCGGTTCGCCCCGCTCCGCTCGCTCGCCCATAATGGCAGGATCATCTCGGTGTCGAACGAGGAGTTGCTCAGCGTGGACATTAGCGACCGCGACAACCCACAGGTGGATGCGGATGTGGAAATCGCCTGGCCCGTGAACCAGCTTTACCTGCAGGGCGGTTTCCTTGTGGAGATCGCCAATGGCGGCGGCTGGTTTGGCGCCGACCCGCCGGCGGTCCGGGTTGCCCTGGCGCAATCGCCCGACGCCGTCGCCGCCCGCCTCGACCTGGATGACGTGCCGGTGGTGGGCTCGACGTTGCAGAATGGGCTGCTCTACCTGCTGCAAAGCCCGGCGACCGCTTACTGGGGGCCGATTCCGCTGACGGCCTCGACGCTCTCCGGCTTCAGCATGATCACGGACACGAATTTGCTGCTGACGGTCGTGGATGTGAGCGCGTTGCCGGCCCTGAGCATTGTCGGGCAGACGGTCGCTTCGCCGCCGACCTCGAACCTGGGTGGAGGCAATTACCAGCCGGTCTGGCCATCGCCGGGGCTGCTGGTCTGGTTCAACACCGGCTTCGGTTTCTGGATCAACCCGCTGGTGGACTCCGGCGCGACAGGCGTGCTGCCGCTGGCTGGCACGACGGTCGCCTTGCCGACGCTCGCGCTAGGCCATGCCGCGCCGATCAGCCTGACGCCGACGCTTCCTGCGGGGGCGCCGACAGTCCTGGCCTCCGCCGGCTCGGGTGCTGCATTGGGCCCGCTGAGCTTGCAGTTGGGGCTGCCTCGGTCGAAAGCGCTGGCTGCGCAGCCCGCCATGCCCGCTTTGCAAGCCTTCCTCCGCCTGCCCTACTGGCGTCCCTGGTGGAGCAGCGGCGGCGCCACGTTGCTCGCCTTCGACGTGAGCAACCCTGCCGGGCCGGGGCTGGTCTCGACGTTTGACTTCAGCCCGACCAACGGCTGGGGGTTCAGCGCCCCGCTGGCGGCCCAAGGACTGGTCTATTTCAGCTACGAACAACCCCAGACGACGTGGCCGGTAACGGTCTGGCGCGCCAGCGATTCCCTGGAAGTCGTGGACTACACCGATCCGGCGAACCCGACCCTGCGTCCGGGCGTGAACGTGCCGGGCCAGCTTGCAGGGCTGTCACCGGATGGCTCGATGCTCTACCTGCTGGGCAATGCCATTTCAACTTTCGGCGGCTTCTTCCCGACCAGCCCCCAGGGCCTCAACGCGTGCGCTTACGACGGCGTATCGGCCTACCTGGTGGCGTCGCTGCAGTTGCCGCAAAGCTGGCCTCAGCCGCTGATCATCAGCTCGAATATGGTCTATTTGGGCCGGGCGGATGCCACGGGTGGGAGCAACAACACCCTGGAAGCCTGGGCGCTCTCCAGCCAGGGGCAATTCAAACGGCAGGCGCTGGCGAAGGTGGCGCAGCCCTTGTCCGCCCTGGCGGCGTTCGGCAGCCTCCTTGCCGCCCAGGATGAGAACAATAACGTGAGCCTTTTCGATGCCTCGTTGCCCACGGCTTTGATCGGGTGCGGCCAGGGCGGCGCGCCGGGCTGCCTGTGGTTCGACCTCAACCGCGCTGCGGGCGCTCTCGGCGAGGGGCTTTGGCTCTCGCTGGACGATTACGGCGTGGCCGCCGTGCCGTACGTGGCCCCCGCCGCCAACGCGCGTAAGTAGGCTACCGGTAGGGACGCCTCGCCGAGGCGTCCGTGTTGTGGCGGCGGCGGACGCCTCGGCGAGGCGTCCCTACCCTGCAGCCTGTGGCCCGGCGCCGGGCCTCGGCCAACGGGTGCTTGCAATCCAACCTGAGCCGTTCCATGCTGCTGGTGCGGCATTTGCATGGCGCGCCGCTACTCGCGCCTGACGTTACGTGATGAGTAATCTACCGGATAGCGACTTTGACCTGGACAAACTCTTTCTGCCCGCCTGGGCACAAGAGCCTGCGGCCTCGAAATACGCCAATTACGAGGGCGAAGTGGAGCGTCCAGACGGGCGCGGCGACCGCCGCGGGCCGCGCCCGCCCCGCCGCGACGACGGGTTCCGAGGCCGACGTGACGACCGCCGCCCCCAGGGCGAGCGTCGGGGTCCCCGCCGGGACGAAGCTGGACGGAGGGAGGGACCGGGCGCCGGCCGCGGCCCGAGGCCGGGGTTCCGCCGTTCCGAGCCGCGGGAGCGCCCGGAGCCGTTGCCGCTGCCGGAGGTTACCGTAACGCTGCGTCCCGAGGAGAAAGGGGTGGAGTCGCTCGCCCGGCAGATCAAGATGACCGGCCGCGCCTATCCGCTGTTCGACATTGCCCAGTTGATCCTGCAAAAGCCCGAGCGGCACGTGGCGGTCTTCAGCGTGAAGAAAGGCGAGGACGGCAAGCCGATCCAGCCGCTCTTCGTCTGCGCCCTGGACGACACGCTCTGGCTGACGGAGGATGAAGCCGTCGCGCACGTCCTGAGGAAGCACTTTGCCACGTTCTACCAGACCGAGCGCACGGCAACCGAGCCGCCGAAAGGCAAATACACGTTTGTGGCGCAGTGCGGGTTCAGCGGCGTGGTGCTGGGGCCGCCGAATCACCACGACTACCAGAACGCCCTGCGCAAGCTGCACGCCGAACGCTTCTCGCGCATGCCCTTCGAGGCCTACAAGGCCCGGGTGAAAATTGTGCGCGATGAGGAGGTCGTCAAGAAGTGGGTGGACGACCAAAGCTTTAAGACCGAATACGTCTGCCTGAACCTGCCCGAGGCCACCCGCCTGGAGGGGATGGCGGCGGCCGAGAAGCATTTTCGCGAGACGCACAAGGATAACATCATCAAGCCGGTCGAGACGCACTCGATGAACGGGGCCGTGGCGCGGAACCTGGGCAGCCCGGGCCTGCTCAGGCTGGTGCGCAGCGTCTGGGAAGACCAGCGCCGGTTCCCGTTGCAGCTTGCGATCGTGCTGAGCCAGCAGTTCGCCGGGCACGGGCTCACCTTCTTCAAGGTGAACCGGACCGTGACGCACGTGTGCGTGGCCAAGCCGCAATACCTCGAGGTCTCGGATGCCCCGGTCTCGGAGGGCGTTAAGCGGATTATCGAATACATCAACGCCAACCCCCGGTGCAACCGGCGGGGGTTGATCGAGGCACTGGCGCCTTCGCCGACCGCCCCGGCTCCCGCCGAGGCCACGCCGGAGCAGACCGCCATCATCGCCGACCTGCACTGGCTGGTGCATCAAGGGCATGTCATCGAGTTCGCCAATGGCGTGCTGGACACGGCCAAGAAGCCCGTGCCGAGGCCGCCCAGGCCGGAGCCCAAAGCTGCCGGTGAAGCCGCCGCGCCCGCCACAGAGGAGGCATCCGGGCCCGTGCCCGAGCCCGCCGCGCCGCCAGCCGAGGCGGCTCCCACTCCCGCGCCCGCCGGCGACGCCGTGGCCGCAGCGCCCGTCGAGCCGGCTCCGACCGCTCCGCCGGCGCCGCTCGAGAACGCGGCCGCGCCCGACGCACCCGCCGCCCCCTCTCCCGCTCCTGTCGAGAACAAGCCGGCTGTCCCTCAAGCCGAATCCGTCGAGTCGCCTTCCTGATTGCCATGATCGCTCAGGGACATAAGGCGCGCGCGGCAGCTCCACAGGCAGAGTTGAACTACTCCTAACCATGCCATTCAGCAAACTGGGTCTCTCAAGCAGCGTCCTCGAAGGCGTAAAGGCCATGGGCTATATCGAGCCCACGCCCATTCAGCTCCGGGCCATTCCGCTGATCCTGGCGGGGCAGGACGTGATCGGCAGCGCGCAGACCGGGACGGGCAAGACGGCTGCCTATGCCCTGCCGATCCTCTCGCGGCTTGGGCAGCACGAGCCCCAGACTCGAGTGCTGGTCCTGGAGCCCACGCGTGAATTGGCCGCGCAAGTGGAGACCGCCATTCGGGACTTCGCCCGCTTTACCAACCTGCGCACGGTGGTGATGTTCGGCGGCGTCGGCTACGGACACCAGCGCGAGGCGCTCAAGAACGGGGTGGACATCATCGTGGCCACGCCGGGCCGGTTGCTGGACCATATCCACCAGGGCACCTGCCGGCTGGGGCAGGTGAAGTTCCTCGTGCTCGATGAGGCAGACCGGATGCTTGACATGGGTTTCCTGCCGGATGTGCGCCGCATCCTTGATCGCTGCCCGCGCGACCGGAATACCTCGCTCTTCTCGGCCACTATCCCGCCCGAGATCGAGACCTTGATCCAGTGGGCGATGCGCAACCCGCAGACGGTCGAGATCGGCCTGCGCCGCTCCCCCAAGGACACCGTCCAGCACGTCGTTTATCCCGTGTCGGATTCCCAAAAAACCGATCTGCTGCTCGAGCTGCTCAAGCGAGTGAACTACGAATCGGTCATTGTCTTTTGCCGCACCAAGCACGGGGCGGACCGCGTGGCGCACCTGCTCAAGCGCAACAACCACGCGGTGGCGGTGCTCCACTCCAACCGCACCCAGCGCGAGCGCGAGCAGGCCCTGCGCGGCTTCCGCGACGGGCGCTACGAGGTGCTGGTAGCGACCGATATCGCCGCCCGCGGGCTGGACATCTCCAACGTCAGCCACGTCGTCAACTACGACGTCCCGCAGCACCCGGAGGACTACATCCATCGCATCGGGCGCACCGGGCGGATGGAAGCGAGCGGCGACGCCTTCACGCTGATGGTGGCGGAAGACATCCGGCACGTGAATGCCATCGAGCGGTTCATCAGCATGAAGATTCCCCGCGTGAAGCTCGAGAACTTCGACTACCGCTACACGACGCTGTTCGAGGAAGGCAAGCGGGGGCAGACGTTGAACACCGGGCGGGTTCGAGGGGCGCGCGTGCGAGGCGGCTACTTCTACGGCCCGGCGCGGCGCAGGCGGTAAGCGGTATCCATGCACTTTGTGCTGGGGAGCGCACGCGCCTCGCGTGCTATTAACGGCGCCCCGCCGTTGGCTCTCTCGCCCGCCGGCGGCTCTCTATTCGGTGGCCCATCCAGACCAGGAAGCATTCGCGGCGGGGCGCCGCGAATCACACGCGAGGGCGCGTGTGCTCCCCAGTTCCAACTGCATCCGCAGGGTTCGAATCACGCTCTAAGGGGCGGAGCGCGCCCTTACCCGAGGCGGAAGGAGATCTTGGTAATAAACTCCCGGCCGAAACTGGCTTGCAGCCGCTCCAGGATCTCCCGGCGCCGGTAGCGCACGATCTCGCTCAACCACACGCTGCTGTCCACCGACACGAACAGCGTGCTTTTGCGCAGCCCGGTCGGCTGGGCATGCGCCGCGATCACGGGGTCGAGCAGGCCGTTCCAGACCTTCACGACCTCGGCCTCGAGCCGGCGGCGATCAAGGCCCAGTCCCTTGAGGACCCGGGGCATCACGGCGCCGGCGGGCCGGGCGGTAGCCGCCTGCGCGCGTTCGAGCGGCGCCAGGTCAACGCCTCGCCATTGCGCAAACACCCGCTGGCGCGGGCTCACTTTGCCCGGCCCAAGTGGCGGAATATGGCGCGGCAGAGGAGGGAGCATCGGAGCGGGCAGGCGGGCCGTTTAACCCGCTTCCTCGGCGTCCTTGGGCTCATCCAGCACGAGCACGCCGTGCGGGGGTAGATCATAGTTGCCCGAGAAGTTGTTGCCGGTCAGGAAGTCGTGCATCGGCTTGTAGAACTGCACCCGGAGCGGCGAGTTCTGATGGTTGAGCAGGAAGAAGATGCGCGTGTCGTCCTTCTGGCGCAGGCTCACCTCCACGTTCTCGGGCACCTTGAGCAGCGGTTGCAGGTCGCAAAGCTGCCGCAGCCAGGTCACCAGGTCGGCGTAGAAATGGACGTGGCTTTGCGTGCCGATGTAGATCGCCTTACCCAGGCCGAAGGTGTGCATCGTCATCGCGGGCCGGCCGGCGTAGAAGTCCTTCGCGTAGGTCGCCAGCACCTGGCAATCCTTGGGCTCGATGATGTCGCACCAGAGCCGGGCCGGGTGCAGGTGAGTGGTGGGGAACGTGCCCTTGAAAGTCAGGTGGTTCTCCTCGCCGGGCGGCAGTTGATCGAACTCCAGCACCTCCAGGCCGAACAGGTCCGTCAGGTCATGCGGATAGCCGGTGTCCGGGGCAATGCTGTGTTCGTCCACCAGGCCCGTGTTGAAGGTGGCGACCAGCGTGCCGCCGTTCTGGACGTAGAGCTTCAGCCGGTCCGCTTCCCCGCCGGAGAGCAGGTGCAGCGAAGGCGCGATGACGAGCTTGTAGCGTGACAGGTCCTCCGCCGGGCGCGCGAAGTCCACCGCCAGGTTGCGGTCGTGCAAGGCGTCGTAGAACAGGTGGATGTGGTCGCGCAGGTTGAAGAACTTGTTGGGCTGCATCGGCTGCTGCAGCACCCATTCGTTGTCATGGCTGTAGAGGATGCAGGTCTCGGCCTGCACGCGCGTGCCCTTGAGGGCCGGGGCCAGCAGCTTCATCTCGTCGCCGAGCTGGGCGACCTCCTTGAACACGCGCCCGTTGGGCTGCGCGTTGTGCGAAAGGACCGCCCCGTGGAACTTCTCCGTGCCGAAGCGCGGCTGCCGCCAGCGGAAAAAGACGATGGCCGTGGCGCCGCGGGACACCAGTTGGTAGGTGAACATGCGCAGCACCCCGGGCCGGACCAGCGAATTGACATCCTGCCAGTTCACGTTGCCCGCCTTTTGCTCCATCACCCAGAAGCCGGTGTCGCCGTCCGGCGTGCGGATGCCGGTCTTTTTGAGCGAGCGCAACATGTCAATCTCGCAGGCGAGGTCGGAGGACTTCGCCCGCAGCGCCGAGGTGCTCTCGATGGACACGAAATCAATGGCCTCGGCGAGGTCGAAATGGTCGAAGCGGTGCAGCAGCGGGCGCAGGTTCGTCGTGACGGGGCATTGCGGGGTAAGCTCGTGCAGCAGGTCGGCCTGCATCTTCACGAACTGCACGATGGTGTCGCTGCAGAACCGGCACCAATCCAGCACCAGCGCGGGGTTATGCACGGCCGGCGCCGCCATCGGCATGGGCACCTCGTTCCAGCTCGCCACGACCTGCCCCCAGTGCCGGAGCCCCATCAGCTCGTTCAGCCGCTCGACGGTCTCGTATTTCGCTTCGAGCCAGCCGTGCCAATCGCGCCGCGTATCCTCATTGAACGAGGCCTCGGTGAAGTTCCCGCCCAGGCCATTGTCAATCTGCCAGGCGATAAGCTGGGGATGCTTGCCTAGCGCCTTGGCCATCGCCTCCACGATGCGCTTGGAGTAGCTCCAGAACACGTCGCTGTTGAGGCAAACCGCCCGGCGCGTGCCCTCGTGTTTCACCAGGCCGCGTTCGTCCACCGGCAGGATTTCGGGGTGCTTGCGCGCCAGCCAGATCGGGGGCGCCGCCGTCGGCGTGGCCAGCACTACCTTGATCCCCACCTTGCCCAGGAGGTCCATCACCCGCAGGAGCCACGTAAAGTCGTACTTGCCCTCCTCGGCCTCACACAGGCCCCAGGTGAACTCGCCCATGCGAACCACGTTAATGCCCGCGGTTTGCATCAAATCGACGTCGCGTTCCCAGGCTGATTCGGGCTTCTCCTTGCTGCCGCCGTATGGATGAACCCACTGCTCCGGATGGTAATCAACGCCGAAATACATATCTTATTTTTTGCACTGCGGCCTCCTCATACTCTAGGAGGATCTCAGGGGCCCGCAATCGAAAAGTACAAGAGGGAGGACTTGCCGTGTTTGTCTGTACGGCTGCCCACGCGAATCCTCTCAACCGGGGCGGATTCTCTGCCCCGCTCCGCTTGGCCGGATCGGCTATTGGCTATTGCCTATCGGCTATCCTCAACCCCCGATCCTCGCTCGCAGCTCTGCCGCACTGTGCTCTTTGCCATGTTTGTGCTTCCCACCTGCTTCCCTGCGTCTCCCCGGCGATTTCCTGGTGGTTGCCCGGTGTGTCTCCCATGGGGCCCGGACCACATGGGAGACACACCGGCCAATCACCCGGGAATCCAGCGCGAGAAGCGGTCAGGAGCACCTGGTCGTCCCGGCCGGCGTCTGAATTCGAGATGCTGGCGCGGGGGCGGCGCATTCGCCCGAGGCGCGCCGCCGCTGCCAACCGCCGCGGCGTATCCCACCCAAGGCGTCGGATTTGGGTTGCAGCCGCGGGCGTTACTTAATAATTATAAACCAATGTCAGGGCATTCGGCCATCGTCGCGATGAGCGACACGGAGGTTGCGGACTTCCTCCCCGGCCCGCTGTGGGCGGCGCTGGAGAAGGCTTTGCCGGGGTATCGTCGGGTGGCGGGGCCGATGAGCGCTGCCGATTGGCGGCGGTTCTGGCAGGAGCACCCGGCGCCCATCCTGGTTTCCGCCTGGCAGACGCCGCCGCTGCCGGCCGACTTGCCGGTAGCGGAGAATGGCTCCCTGCGCTACGTGTGCCACCTGGCGGGCACGGTGCGCAAGCTGGTGCCGCGCGAGCTGATTGCCCGCGGTCTCGTGGTAACCAACTGGGGCGATTCCATCAGCGCGACCGTCGCCGAGTGCGCGCTGATGCTGACCCTGATGGCGCTGCGGCGCGCCTCGCACTGGGCGGTGGCGATGCACCGCGAAGGCGCCTGGAAGGACGCCAGCACGTTCACCCAAAGCCTGCTCGGGCGGCGGGTGGGCCTGCACGGCTTTGGGGCGATTGCCCAATGCCTCGTTCCCATGCTGCGCCCGTTCACGAGCCGCATCCAGGCGTATTCGCCCCATATTCCGGATGAGACCTTCTCTCGGCTGGGCGTGGCGCGCGCCCAGTCGCTCGAAGCCCTGTTCTCGGCGTCGGACGTGATCGTCGAGCTGGCCGCGGCGACGCCTGAGAATTATCACATCGTGACCGAGGCCCTGCTGCGGCGCATTCCCGAAGGAGGCGCGTTCGTGAATGTCGGCCGGGGCTGCGTCGTGGACGAAGCGGCCCTGGCGCGCGTGGCGCGGGAGGGCCGGCTGCAGGTGGCGCTCGACGTGTATGAGCAGGAGCCGCTGCCGGCGGATTCGCCCTTCCGCGGCCTGCCGAACATGACGCTTCTCCCGCACCTGGGCGGCCCGACGCGCGACCGGCGCCGGGACAGCGGCGCGCTGGCGTTGAGGAACCTGCGGGCGTTCCTGGAGGGCAAACCGCTGCAAGCCGTCGTTTCCCTGGAAGTCTATGACCGCGCCACTTAAGCCGGCGCCGCTGCGTTGGGGCTTCTCGACGCTCGGCTGCCCGGAGCTGTCGTTGCCGGAAGTCTGCGCCCTGGCCGCGGAATTCGGCGTGACGGACCTCGAGCTGCGGGCCCTGTGCGGGCGCGTTGACCTGCCGTCCTGCGCGAGCGAGATGGGCTGGACGCCGGGAGCCGCCGCCGGCTTGTTAAACCAACACCGCTGCTCGCTGGTGGTTGCCGGCTCCAGCTTTAAGCTGGTCGGCAACGACGCCCGGATGCGCGCTGAGTTCCTCGACTACTGTGCCTGGGCGGAGAGTTGGGGGTTCCCGTATGTCCGCGCATTTGGTGGCGGCGTGTGGGGACCGGCATTGCGCGGCGAAGACTACGAACAGGCGGCGGAGACCGTGGGCTGGTGGCGGCGGGAACGCGAGGCGCGCGGCTGGCGCATCGCGATGCTGCTGGAGACGCACGACGCCTTCTCGGCGTCGGTCCCCTGCGAAGAACTGATGCGGCGGCTGGACACGCCGCTGGGCATCATCTGGGACTCTCATCACACGTGGCGGCTGGGAGGAGAAGCGCCCGCCGAGTCCTGGGCTCGCCTTTCAGCCTGGGTGCGGCACGTGCACGTGAAGGACAGCGTGGATAAACCCTCCGCCCGGCACCCGTTCACCTACGTGCTGCCCGGCGAGGGCCAGGCGCCGCTCGCGGAAATCGTGGGCCTCCTGCGGGCGCAACCGTTTGCGGGGACGGTCTCCCTCGAGTGGGAGAAGCTCTGGCATCCGTACCTGCCGCCGCTCCGCGCCGCGATCATCCAGTTGCAGGCCCAGCCGTGGTTCGCGGCGAAACCTCCGGCCCACCCGCACGCGGTGAGGCCATGAACGAGTCTGCGTCCACGGCCAACCCCATGCGCGAGGATTATGCATCCTGGCGCCTGGCAGCCGAAACCTTGCTGCAGCCGCTCAGCGCCCTAATGGAGCCGGGCAAAGCCGGCCTGCCTTTGCGGGGCCAGCCCAGCGACCACGGGGCCGTGGCCGACCGGCTCGAATCGTTCGCGCGGCCTTGTCTCCTGGCGGCCCACTGGCTCCAATCCGAGCCGGGCGCGAGTGAGACCCTTTCGCGCGCGGACGTGGCCGAGTGGTTCCGCCGCGGCCTGGTGGAGGGCACCGATCCCGCCAGCCAGGAGTACTGGGGCCCGACCGCGAATCACCACCAGCACACGGTGGAGATGGGGGCGCTGACGCTCGCGCTGCAGATGGCCCGCCCTGAGCTGTGGGAGCCGCTCTCGAAGCCGGAGCGGGCGCAAGTGGCCGCATGGTTTGCGAGCGTGCGCGGGGCCGGCCTGCACCGCAATAACCACATGTTCTTCTGCGTGCTGCCACTGGCCTTCCTCGAACAGGAGGGCTTCGGACGCCCCGCGGACAAGGTCGTCTCCCGCTACTTGCTGGACGTGCTGGAGGGCATGGCGCTGGGCGGGGGATGGTTCCTGGACGGGATGAACGAGACCGTGGATTACTACGCCGCCTATGCCTGGAGCTATTACGGCTTGTGGTGGGCGAAGCTGTACGGCCACACAGACCCGAAGCGCGCCCAGCGCTGGAAGGAGTGGACGGCGGCGTTCCTGAAGGACTACATCCACTTCTTCGCCGCCAGCGGCGAGAACCCGCCGTTCGGACGGTCCCTTTGCTATCGTTTTGCCGCCTCCGCGCCGTTCGGGCTGGCGGAGTATTGCGGGGTGTCGGCCGTGCCGCCCGGGCAAGCGCGGCGCGTGTGCACGCGGAACCTCGACTTCTTCCTGCGCCACCCGATCCAGCAGAGCCAGGGCGCCTTGTCGCTGGGCTGGACGGATGAGTTCCCCGCCTTGTGCGAAAGCTATAGCTGTCCGGGCTCGGTGTATTGGGCTGCCAAGGCGTTTGCGCCGCTGCTGCTGCCGCCCGCGCATAAGTTTTGGCGCGCGGAGTCCAAGCCCCTGCCGGCCGAAGCCGGGGATTTCCAGCTCGCCGTGCCCCAGGCCGGCCTGGTCGTGCGCGGTCACGCGGGTGCGGTTGAGGTTCTCAACAATGCCAACGGCATCTGCGTCAGCAACACCAAGTTCGGCACGTGGAAATGGGGCAAGCTGAGCTACCGGAGCGGCTTTGGGTTCGAGATCAGCCGCGCCGAGAACCGCTACCCGCTCGATGCTGCTCTCACGGCTGAGTTCGCCAACGGCACCATCCGCGGGCGCCACCAGTGCCAGCCGCTGGCGGTGCGGCCCGATCATTGCGGCTCAGTTTATGGCCTTGGAGATCGGTTCAGCCAAACCCAGGTGAGTGTCGAATCCCGGCTGTGGTGGAAGGGCGGCTGGCAGTTGCATTGGCACCGCGTGGTGTCCTATCAGCCCGCCAAACTGCGCTTGGGCACCTACAGCCTGCCGCTCGACAACGCCGCCCCGCACCGTAAGGAACTCGGCGAGCACTTCGCTCTGGCCTGCAACAGCGAGCTTGCCGTGGCCATCCAGCCGTTGCTGGGCTTCGCGCGGGTCGCTGCCCACGAATCCGACCCCGCCCATCGGGTGCACCTCTTGACGTGGCATTCTCTGGTGCTGGCCGCGGAAACCGACCCGGTCACGGGCGAACACGACCTTGTGGCCCTCGTCTGGGGCGGGCGCCCGGAGGAAGGGCCCACGCCCTGGGAAGTCGCCTCTAGCGACGTCGGCCAGTTGCAACTGCGGCATCCGAAGCTGGGAAAGTGGCTGGTCCATGAGCCCGGGTTCCCGCTCATCTCGTCATGAGCCTTCATGACCATTTCTCGCGCATCAAGACTATAAATGCACCCCTCACCCGGCCTGCGGCCACCCTCTCCCCATCCGATGGGGAGAGGGAAGGGGTGAGGGGCACGTGGCCCGGATCGAAGCTCATGGAGAGCGCGAGCGGACCGCAGCCCCGGCGATGCGCCCGGCCCCGACCAGAATGCAAAATGGCGCTTGCTAGCGCGCGCTCCGTTGGATTAATAACTATTACCTGCAATAGATATCATGAAAGCGATCTACCCCCTCGCCCTCGTATTGGCCCTGCCCACGCTCCTCTCCGCCGCGACCATGTCCAATTATCAGCACACGGTGATGAGCCAGGGTCCCAGCGCCTACTTCAAGCTGGATGGTGACTATAACGATGCCGTAACCTCGGGCCAGACGCTCACGCCGTATCTTGGCTACTTCGGCACCGATGCCGCGCGGCATCTTACCAACGCCTACGTCTTTAACAACTCCTCCGATGCCCTCGCACTGGCGAACGACATCATTCCGGGCGGTGATCCCACAGGCACGAACTCTTCCGCCAACGCGGTCGGCTCCATCTCTCTGCTGTTCCGGACCCTTGATTCGAACGCCAACACCGGCCAACGTTTCGTCTTCTCCCAGGGCGTCGGTACTACAACGAATGGCAACGCACTGGCGCTCTTCTTCGAAGGCCCCACCAGCACCAATCTTCCCAACAGCCTGAAATTGCGCGTTGGGGCTAACACCACCACCATCCTGGCCTCTAACCTGATCGTCGCGGATGAATGGTACTATTTCGCGATGACTTACAACGAGGCCCGATACGGTGCGCAAGTGATCTGGTATTTGGGCCTGGCGGGAGGCACACTGAACTCGGGAACCAACGACATAGGCACCTACTCGGTTGTCGGCGACAACGGCACCGTGGTGCTTGGCAACACGGTGAATCTGGCCAGTGGCTACCGCGATCCGGGTAACGGGCGTGTTGACGAGTTTGCCGTCTGGACCCGCGAGTTGAGCGCCAACGAAGTCGCCGCCCAGTTTGCGCAGCTCTACAATTACCTGCCAGCCAACGTGACTTACCAAACCCTCATTACGGCACAGAACCCGGCCTACTACTTCAAGCTGGATAATTCCACCGCGGATTCGATCACCGGCCTGGTTCTGAGCACGAATGGGACTGCCGGAACCTTCACGACGAACGTGCTGGGCGTGGCCAACTCCGCTTACCAATTCAGCCAGACCAACGATGCGCTCCTGATAACGAATGACATCATCCCCGGCGGGGGGACGAGTTCGAGCGCGGCAAACGGCTCCGGCACAATCTCGTTCCTGTTCCGCGCGCTGGCGGGCACCAACACGACAGGGCAGCGTTTCATCTTCTCGCAAGGGGCAGGCACCTCGGGTAACCAGAACCAGCTCGCGCTGTTCCTGGAAAACACCAATAGCCTCAACGGCGACCCCACTTCGCTGAAGCTGCGGGTGGGTAACGGACCCACTACCACGATCCTCCAATCCACCAACATCATCACCAACGCCTGGTATTACTTCGCCATGACCTACGACGAAAACCGTGATTCCCAGTCGGGCGGCGAAGTCCGCTACTACCTCGGCCCGGTCGGCGGCAGCCTCACCAACGGAGCAGTTGATATCGCCAACACTGCCGTGATTGGCGACAACGGCACCGTTTACTTGGGCAACAACAACTCCCTCAAGAACGCCTACCGCAACCCCGGCGCTGGTGCCATTGACGAGTTCGCCATCTGGAACGATGAGCTTTCCCCGACCGAGATTGCCGCCCAGTTCGCCGCGGTCACCTACACCGTGCCTCAGCCCCGCTTGCAGGCGATGCTGGCCTTGCCCAATGTTGTCCTGTTCTGGGCCACCAACAACGCCGATGGCTTTGTGCTGGAGTCCACCCCGAGCCTGCCCAACTCCAATCCCGTGTGGTCCTCCGCCGGCTCGCCGTCAGTCGTGGGCGCGCAATACTTCGTCACCAACAGCGCGGCAGGCCGGACCTTCTACCGCTTGCGGAAGCCGACACCGTAGCCCTATCGCCTTTCGTGAATTCACGCCCATCGCGTAGCGATGAACCTAAAAGCCGCAGTTAGGGTTTCATCCACTGCGACACAGGACAGTCTGCGCGAACCATTCCCCTGGATCAATCGGCGTCTGGAACGCCAGCAGGCGCAAAAACTGCCGCTGGCTCTCTAACTGCGGCGCAGTTGCCT
>DATKNZ010000407.1:0-7360 GCA_035541055.1 Candidatus Acidiferrum sp.
GTTCAACCTGGCCATCAGCATGGGCCCTTTGCATGTTGCGCCGGCTACGTTGCCCGCCGCCATGCAGAATGCCCCTTACAATGCTCCGCTCCAGGCTCTGGGTGGCCAGCCGCCTTACGCCTGGTCGTTGGAGCCAGGGTCCGCCCCATTGCCGCTCGGTTTGTCTTTGGCCCCTGACGGCACGGTCTCCGGCCTCCCCTGCGCCGCCGGCACCAGCTACTTCCTTGTGAATGTGACCGATGCGCTGGACAGCACGACGAACCAGGAGATCGCCATGACCGTCAACGCCTCCAGCCTGCCGCAGGTCATTTCGATCACCGGGCTGGCGGTGCTGGCCAATGGCCAGTTCCAGTTTGCGATCCCCGCGGTGGCCGGGACCAATTACACCATCCTGGTCTCCACCGACCTGGCGACTTGGACGCCTATCCTCACCTTCGCGGGCTCCGGAATGCTGCAGACCATCGTTGACCCGAATGCGGCCGGCACCAGCCGCCGCTTCTACCGCGTCAGGGTTGAGCGCTAAGACAGGTCTTACGCGGGCTGGTCGCGCCGGGGCACTCCGTGCCGGTGAGCCAGTTCGCGCATGCGGGCGAGATAGCGATGGCGCTCCGGTTGAGCGTCGTGCCTTGAGCGCAGCGCCGTTGGCGGGCTTGGGTTGCGCATGGTGCTACGAGAGGTGCTCGAAGAGGCGTCGAACAGTCCTCGGAAGGTCTTCGAAGGGCATAGGCGCGTTGCAAAGCGTTAGCACCCATTCGGGCAGGGGCATTGCCGTGTTGACCTGCTCGTTAAGGCTCGCGGAACGCCGCGCAGACGGCTAGTGTGGAGACACCATGGGTTTGGCAGACCGCTTCTACATGCGCGACGCGTACCACGCGCCCCGCATGACGACGCGTCTCATCATCGTCCTGATCGTCGCGTTCATCGTCCAATCGTTGCTGCTCTTCTACGGCGATATCGCCATCAGCGAGCACTTGGCGCTTTCGGCAGAGGGGTTGCGGCACGGGAAGGTCTGGCAGCTTGTCACGTTCCAGTTCCTGCATTCCTGCCCTTGGCCATGGCACGTGCTGTTTAACTGTCTCGGGCTGTATTTCTTCGGCCGGCCCGTGGAGGAGATGGTCGGCGAGAAGAAGTTCCTGCTCTTGTACTTTGGTTCCGGGGTGGCGGGTGGGTTGTTACAGGTGCTGACGGCGGTTCTCCTGCCACGCCACGCCGATTTCCCGGTCGTGGGCGCCTCAGCCGGCGTGTGCGGCATGATTGCCATCTTCTGCGCGATCAACCCCATGCAGGAACTGACTACCTGGATTTACTTCCTGCCGATCACGATCCGGGCGCGATATCTCCTGTGGGCTCTGACGGCGTTCTCGGCCTTTGGCACCTTGATCCCCATGGGCAACATTGCCCACGCCGCACATTTAGGCGGCATCCTGGTCGGTCTGGGCTACGTGCGCTTTGGACGCCGTTACTCGGAGGATATGCCGAACTGGTTTCCCTTTCCTGGCCGCCGACCGGCGCAAATCGCTCCGCCAGGCAGCTTGGCCAAAAACCGGCGCTGGCGTCGGCCTCGCCCCAGCGCACAGGGTAGCTCCGAGTTCATCAGCCGGGAGATAGACCCCATCCTGGATAAGATCTCAGCTCATGGAATCCAAAGCCTGACCGACCAGGAACGCAAGCTCCTCGACGCCGCTCGCGAACGGATGGGGCCCGAGAAGTGACGCTGAAGCAAGGCCCGGTGCTCTAGACGTACTTGGCCAATTCCGCCTGGCTCGCAGCGAGGATCTCCTTGTGCAGCGAGTTGCCGTGTGCGTCTATGGTGACCACCGCGGGGAAGCCGGTCACCTGGAACTCCCAGATGGCTTCCGGGGCGCCGAACTTCTCCATGAAATACACATTCGGCACGCGCTTGATGCACTCGGCCAGCACTTGCGCGGCTCCGCCTACCGCGTGCAGATACACACAGCCATGCTGCTGGCAGGCCTGGACGGTCTTCTCGCCCATGCCGCCCTTGCCGATGACCCCGCGCAGCCCGAAATCCCGGATCACCTGCCACTGGTAGGGCTCCTCGCGGATGGAAGTCGTCGGCCCGGCGGCGACGCACTTCCAGTTGCCGTGCTCGTCTTTAATGATCACCGGGCCGCAATGGTACAGGACGCCGCCCTGGAAGCTGACCCCGGCGGGAAGCTGTCCGCCTTCGTGAAGGTACTTGTGGACGGCGTCGCGGCCGGTGAACAGGGTGCCGCTAATGGCGACTTCATCGCCGACCTTCAAAGCGCGGACCGCAGCCTCTGAAACGGGTGTCGTGAGCTGTATCATAGCAGCGAGGGGTTCAGTCTAGTATAGCCACTTCTGGATTCTGCCGGACGCGTCCATCGTGACGCCCTGCCGGCGGTAGGCCCAGCACATATAACTGACGCTGACGAAGTAGGAAGCCGGCAGGCGATTCAGCACGCCGATCTTGGCGCCCAGCAGGGTCGTCTTCCCGCCGAAGCCCATGGGGCCGATGCCCAGCTTGTTGGCAGTCTCGACCACGTCGCGCTCCAGCTTGTCCAGTTCCACGTTCGGGTTGGCATCGTCCAACCGGCGCAGGAACTGCTGCTTCGAATACTCATAGCCGGTAGCGCGATCGCCGCCGATGCACACGCCGAGGATGCCCGGCCCGCAGCCCTTTCCTTGTGCCTGCAGCACCGCGTCGAGGATTGCCTTGCGGCAGCCGTCCAGGTCGCGGTTGGCCTTGAGCGTCTCGTTGGGCAGGGAGTATTGGGCGCCGACGTTCTCGCAGCCTCCGCCTTTGAGCACGAGCCGCACGTTGACCTCGGGCGAGCGGTGCTGGTGAAAGTGGATCGCTGGCGCGCCGGGGCCGACGTTCGTGCCGTCGTTCTTACCCGTGATCGAATCCACCGAGTTCTGGCGCAGGAAGCCCTTCTTGGTCGCCAGCTTCACCGCCTCGCGCGCGGCTTCCTCGAAGGCGAGTTGGTCGAAGCCCGCGGGACAATCCACGTAGAAGATGATGCTGCCCGTATCCTGGCAGATGGGCTGGGATTTCGTCTTAGCCAGGGCAATGTTCTGCTCGATGATCTTCATCGCGCTGGCGGCGATGGTGCCCTGCTTCTCGCGTTCGAGCGAATCGAGGATGGCTCGGTGCACGTCGTCGGGGATCTCGGCCGAGGTGCGGCGAACCAGTTCAAGCAACGAGTCTTGCAGCGCGTTCATCGCGGCCAAGCTAGGCAGAGCGAAACACGCCGTCAACTGCGTGGAATCGACTGCAGCCCGCGGGCTGCCAGGAACAGGCCTATGAACACCGCGCTGATGACCTTCGGGGCGTCGGCGACCGCCAGCAAGTCCACCAGCGCCACGCCGGCCAGCAATCCAGTGAGCGCTCCGGCGAAGTCCTTCTCGGGCGACCACAATGCCCGGCGCAGGCAACGCGCTGCCCACAGAGCCACGATGGCTGAAAGGAGTAGCCCGGCCTGGCGGGCACCGTCGTCGTCCACGATGAGTGCCAGGGCGATGGGCGCCGCGAGCAGCAGGATAGGCCAATGGCGCTCCGGCCCGGTCTCGCTGCGCTGGCGCGCCAGGTAGGCGATTCCCAGCACGTACACCGCCAGCGCCAGCCCGCACCAGACGGGGCTACCGGTCACGCCAATGATCCCGGAGGCTGCGCCTGCCAGGTAGAGTAGCAAGCGACAGACGCCCGGGATCACGGGAAACACCGACGCCGGCCATTGGCGCACTCGGGCAAGAATAACCACAGCCGCCAGCGCCACTCCCAAACCTCCCGTCGCGTTGCCGCAACAGAACCAGGCAACCACGCCCAGCGTCAGCAAACCCATGCCCCAGTATCGCGCGGAGGTCAGAGACTCGGCCTTCGGCGTCCCAGCCCCCGGTGCCAGTTCTTCGTGCCCGAGGGCCACCGCGAACGCATTACTCCACGCGATGCCTCCCACGTACAGCAACGCTGCCCCGGCAAACAGGAACGGGAGTTCGCGCGAGGGGTCACCGCCGCCCAACCACCATCCCGCCAGGCAGTTGGACCAGATCGTCAGGAGCAAGGCGGCGCGTTCGGGAATCCGTCGCGATCGCAGCCGGCGGTTTACATCGGCAGCGTTCAAGCGCTTACGACAAGAATAACGGCTCGGCTTGGTTTCATCGGCGCGGGAAGAGACTAAACCCCCCTGCCGGCCCTGAAAATTAAAAAGGGCGACCCGGCTTTTACACCGGGTCGCCCCCAACCCAACCATGAAAAGAGGAGGGCGGCGCTTGTTGGTCGCCAGCACCGCCCCCACTCAGGAGGATGTAGGCAAGGGACCTACAAGTCGCCTTAACAGCAAGAGTGGTGCCACACACTCCGCCCGAGCGTCGCACGGCGCCGACGGGGTGCCTCCACCAACGAGCAGGCTCTCGGACTAAAGCGCCCAACGACTCCCACGTCACGGTGTGGGCAGCGGCCGGGTGGGGATGTAGATACGACCGTCCCATTTCGGGACATGCCGTCATGAAAATGGCCAGACGTGAGCCCTATGGCGCAGCGATACGCCGCCGAGGTGACGCCGCTGAAGGAGTGGTGGAGGCGGCGGGAGTTGAACCCGCGTCCCTGACAGAATTGCCAGCCGCGACTACATGCTTAGTCAGGAGAGAGTTTTCTACCGGGCGATAGCGGCCTGACACCGAGTCGCTCAGCCTAGCCCGCAGGGTAAGAACTTCGGCCAGACACGCGCAGGCGCCGCGCCGGACCTAACCTGCTGTGGCGTTCGTCCGGCGTAGCAGGTGTCCACCGGCGAACGTCGCGGGCCATTAGGCCGCGAGAGCTAATTCTTCGTTAGCAGTTTTTGTTTGGTTCGATGATTAACGAGGCCAACGAACCATCCTCGGCATGCCGCCTCTGGCGCACCTACCAGGTCGAAACCAGTACGCCCCCATCTCGGCTCACGGCAATATCAGGCTTTGGCGACGGGCGGTCAAGCCCCGGCTGGGATCAGGGCGTGAGATTGACCTGGCTGGTCTGGTTCGTGCCAAGAAGGAGGCCGAAGCCGGCATTCTGCTTCTGGAGCACCGCGCCGCGGAAGGCGAAGTTGGAGCGGGTGACCGGGTCGTGCACCGAGCCTTTGAAGGTGCCCACCAGGGGATAGAACGTGACCGCCAGCGCGTTGCCGCTCTGATTTGTCACTGTGCCGAACCGGCCAGCGGCAATGGCGTTGGTAAACTCCGCGGAGAGATTCCCGCCGGAGAAGGCAAGCTGTGCATTAGTGAGGCACAGGCAGAGCGGGTACTTGCCGGGTGGCGGCACGTAAAGGGAACCGAGAGCCTGGCACTGCTGCGTGAAGCCCGCCGCGTAGTATTGCGCGTTCGAGAGGGCTGGCTTGATCAGGGTCAGCAGGCCGTTGAGGTCGCTGTCCGGCTGATTGGTGAAGGACAGCCAGCTCATGAGCACTCCCTGGCCGGAGTACACCGGGACGTAAAGCGGCCAATAGCCGTCCTTGGAAACCGTCGCGCTTTGGCTAACCCCGGTGCCATCGGGCAGGGAAGCGCTGAGTGAGACCGAGCCGCTGGTGGTGACTCGCAGCGTGCCGAAACCATCTCCGCCGGGCTGGGAAGGATCGCCGTTGCTGCCGGGGAGGACCAGCGTGTAGGCCCCGGCGTACGGCGCGGGACGCGTGCGGCTGTTGAACACTGCCCGGTCGCCGAGCAGCGCAGAGACCCAGGTGCCGTCCGTCAGCGTGCCGGCCACTTTGTCCGCCTGGTCGCCGGTGCCGAAGGACAGGGTCAGCGTTAGGGTGTTGCTGGGTGTGACGGCGATGCTTTGGCTGCCTTGGCATTGCAGGTTCAACTGGCCGTTGAAGGCAGTACGTCGCCCGCCGAGTTGGAGCGTGCCCGAGTAGCTGCCGCGATAGCTTAAGGTTAAGCTGAACGAGCCGGCGCTTTCGGCACGCACCGCGGCATCCTCGTGGAACAGCCCGTTATAGGTCCCTTGGATCGGGAGGAAGGGACTGGGAATGAAGTTCGCCTGAAGGTGGAGGTTGGTGGATACGACGAACGTGATGCATGGCGCTGCCGACGTGCTCATGCCGCTCCATCCGGCGAAAACCTGCCCGGATGCCGGAATGGCCGTAGTGGTGTAGGACTTGCCCGCCGTCAGGCCTTGAGCGGTGCGGGGATCGGGAGAGAACGTGCCGCTGCCGCTTCTGGTCAGAGCCAAGGGGGCGAAGTTTGCCTGCAGCACGAGGTTGGACTTCAGGACCAAACTCACCTTGGCAGACAAGGACGTGATGCTGCCCGACCAGCCGCAGAAGATTTGTCCGGGTGAGGGCTGGGCGGTGACGGCATACGTCTTCCCGATCGTAAGCTTCTGGGCGGTGAGGTTGGGGGATATCTTGCCATTACCCGAGACCAGCAACGTCAGGACGGGTGTGGACCACCCGCTGAGCACGGTCAGGTGGAAGGTCGTAGAGGCCGTCGCATTGCCGTCGCTGACGAAGAGGGTGATGTCGGACTCGCCGATCTGTCCCTTGAGCGGAGTAAGGGTTACCGAGCGGCTGCAGTTTGTTCCCCGGCAGATGATGTTGTTGGTCGGCAGGAGATTCAGGTTGGTGGAGGCGGCCCAGAGCGTCAGGCTACGCGGGTCAACCTGTGCATCTCCGAGGGTGAGGGGCAGGGCCGGCGTGGAGCTGTTCTCGGCGATAGTGAGGTTCCCGATAGCCGAGATGGTGGGCGGTGTCGCGGGAGGCGGCCTCTGAGCGACGACGGTCAGTGAGAAGATGCTGCTGGCGCTGTTCGTGCCGTCGCTGACCGTGAGGGTGATGGTTGCCGCGCCGCTCTGGCCCGAGGCCGGAGTTATGGTCACGGTGCGATTGCTGCCGCTGCCGCCGAACACAATGTTGGCTGCCGGAACCAGGGCGCCGGAGGAGGAACTGCCGGAAAGGGTGAGGTTGGCCGCCGGGACTGCCGGGTCGCCAATGACAAAAGGAATGGCTGGGGTCGCCGTATCCTGGAGCGTGATCTGGTCGGAGATGGCGGAAATGGTCGGGGGCTGTTCAGCAAGCACTGGCGGTGCATTCGACGCCTCGTTCGAGTAATCGCTCTCCAGCCCGGCGTCGTCTACGCAGGTCGCGGCGAAGTAGTAGGTCACGCCCTCGGCCAGGCCGGAAACGGTGGCGTTGGTCGTGTTCCCAACGGCGACCGAGTTCGTGTAGGCCCGGCTCGCCGCGCCGTAATGGATCGTGTAGCTCGTGACATTCGGGCTGGTGCTGGGATTCCACGCCAGGTTCACGCTGGTGTCAGCCAGCGCCGCGAAGGCCGCCAACCCGCTGAGAAAGCCGAGGAGGGTTTTGGAGAAGGGGGCACAACTGCGCCGCTCACTGAGACTAGC
>DATKNZ010000408.1:0-16960 GCA_035541055.1 Candidatus Acidiferrum sp.
CCGATTCCGTTATACGAGCTGAAATCTCCGCCGATTACCGCCTTGCCGTCGGGCTGCAAAGCGATGGCATACACGGAGCTGTTCGGCCCCGGGTGCTGAATATAGGGAGGATCAGTGTTATCATTATTGTCCGGGTTGTAGTTATTGTCATGCGCGCCCGCGGGCTGATCGTTAAACAGGATCGTCAGGTTGCAGGTCTGCACATAGCCCAAGGACCGATCGGAATCAGCAGGGGGATACGTCGGACCCGGGAGCGATAATTGCACCAGGAGGTCCTCGTTAAACTGGACCAATGACTCGTTCGTGATGGGGATTTGAATGAACTTGGTCGCGGTATCATACGCCCCCCAGCTCAAGGTGCCGCTCACGTCTCCAAAGTGTATGTTATCTGAATACGTCCCGGTGGGAGTCCGCGTGACGATGCCAGCATAGTCGGAGCCGGGTTGGAGCGGGATTTCCCAGTCGTTCGCGTTCATGAACGTGTTGTTCTCGTCCGTCCAGGGGAAATAGTAATCAATCCGGTAATTCACCGTGGTGCCCTGGCTGGCATTCACCGTAGAGCGCGTCACGCCTACGTATGCGACGCCCGTCCCGTTCACCGTCTCGGTGCACCGCAGGGTTGCCCGCTCGAAATTGAAGACGTTGGTCCCGGCCACGCCCGTGCCGGTGCCGGGAGGTCCGGTCTCCGGGTTGCTCTGGAAGGGAGCCACCATGGCTACCGTGCTCAGTATGTTCAGCATCGCGTTAGTCGCCGCCGTGCTGGCGGTCGGCGGCGGGATGGCCGTGGACTCGAGGGAGTCCAGTTCCACATTGGTGATCGTGGCAATCAGGACATGGTTCAGGATCGGAAAACTCCGGTTGCCGCTGGCGAACACGGGCACGAAGATATCCTGAGCCATCTGGAAGTCGTCGAAAGTAAGTTCGCCGGAAGTTGGTGTATAATCGGCGTAGGGAGTGGCTGAGGCAACGATGTTCGTTATATTAGTCTGGATGCAAAAGGCGTTCGTGTAGGCGATGATCCCGTTCGTGTCCGGGGGCGGCAAAGGACCCGGCGTGTTGAAGCAAGCAAAGGCAGGTGGAACATTTGTGCTGTAATTGGTCTTGGTCACCTGCATGACCCCATTAATGTTCGTCCCTATAATGCTGGTGATATCATACCAATCCAAGTACACCCACCGGCCGTATTCATTGTTCTCAAAGCGCTCTTGCACCACGATGTTTGTGCTGAAGTAATTCGTAAAGGTATTCGGGGCCGTGGTATTGGTTGCAACCATGTTTGTGCCGAACACGTTGGTGATAAAGAAGTTGGTGTACAACCCGTTGGTCACGACGTAATCCACGAGCACCCTGCCGGTTGATCCTTTTAAGCGCGTGATGGTTAGCCGTGCCCCATAGCTGGGCTCTCCCGCCGCGTGCATCTTGCCCCGGGGGTCTTGGGGAGGATTCGACTCGCGTTCGCTGGCGATGTACATTGGCATGCTGGTCCCGGGCGCCGTGGCCTGGGAGGCAAACAGGAAATCGCCTGCCGAGGAAGGCCCGTTGTTGGTATTCCAGTTCAGCACGTAGTTGCCATCGGGTATGCCTAATGCGTAGCCATCCACCTGCACATAATAGGCCGTTCCCGCGCTCGCCGTGAACGTAACCGGCTGGCTCTGCGAAGCAGAAATGACGTCGTAACCCTGGCCGACCGGCGTAAGCGCATTGACAGCGCTGCCCGTGTAGATGCCGAACAGGGAGTCAAAATCGCTGCCCGTAGTGGTAAACGTGTACGAGCCGTCGGCTGGCGCCGTCCACGTGAACCAGACCGACTCCTGGGCGGCAAGGCCAAACAAATCGGGCTCGCCGGTTTCAAAAGTCGCCCCGACGTTGCTGCCATTCGTGGTGCCACTGGCGCCGACAATGGTCCACGCGTTGGCAAAGTTGTCATTGGCCGGCTGTCCCCAACCGACGCTCGCCCCCAATCCAAGCCACACCAGCACGCCGAGCCGCAACAATGTCCGGCAGCCCGGTAAACTCTCGATGATTCGCAATCTTCGCATAAACACTATCAAAAAACTATTCGATCACCACAGCCGCCCGCACCACAGACCGGCCCCCGCCAGCCCAACCTCCGCCCCTGGACCCGCCCCTATGCCCCAAGTTCAGCGCTCGCGCAGCCCTCGACCGCCTCGCCTAAGGCGAGACCACCTGCACACGGTAAAAACGCGCGCTGTTGGTCTTGACCGACGTATCGGTGACGCTTGCCCGCGCGCCGAGTTGCGGGCCGGAGACGAAATTCGTGAGGAGCTGCCAGGTGTTGGCCTTCCCGAGCTTTGGGGAAGAGCCGTAGAGGTAATTGGTCGTCGAAGGAATGGTGTTCCAGGAGACCACCACTGCCCCGGACGGACGGTTGGTATAAGCCACCTTCAGGCCAAGGCTGGCGGCCGAGAAGACGGGTATCGGGTTTGGGTCCATGCAGTTGGGAATCCCGTTGCCGTTGGAGTCAATGTCGCAGCTTGCGACCAACGCGCGGTTCAGTTGGTGCATCCCGCTGCCATCGGTGTAGATCACGTTCGTTGATGAGAAGAAGCCGGTGTTGTAGTTGCTGACCCAGAAGAATTGCCCGCCGGACGGTCCGGCAAAGCCATACCGCCCATTGATCTGCTCGGAGATGTCTTTGCCGTTCCAGACGGCCCCTCCGTAGTAGATGTTGAAGTTCGCCGGCATGTACACCCCGACCAACTTGCCCTCAGAATCCACGTTGATCGTTGCATCCTTCAGCTCCAGCAGGTCCACGTAAAGGGCATTGGCCTGGCCGGTCGGCAGAAACGCGAACAGACTGCCGGAGTCCTGCCCATCCAGAATGAGCCGGCCCAGCGCCGCATTATTGACAAATCCGGCAGGCGAGACGCCGTAATCATTCCCGGCCCAGTAATTATCCACCTCCGCATTTAGATATGCGGTATTTGTGACAGTAGTGGCCAGCAAGCTGGCCTGAGCCGGAAGATCCAGCAGGTTAATCCCGCCGCCCACAGTCCAGATATTCTGGTTGGTGATCAAATCCACGCTGGTATTCACGCTGCCGTCATCCAGATAGTTCGTGACCGTCATGGTAATGCTGCGTCCGGCTTGCAGCACCTGGTTGCTGATCAGCAGGCTGCCGGCAGTCAAAGTAATATCCGCATCCGTCGCCAAGAACACGCCATTAGTTATAATGGCCGCGCTGGCCTGCAAGGAGACAGGCCCCACGCCGGAATTATTTGTGCCGCTGGCTTCAAAATAGTTGGCCCAGACAGATTCGCCCTGGACCTGGATCAGACCGTGCGTGACAAAGCTCTGGTAAGGCTCGTCATAGGTCCCGCTGAACCACGGAGGCGTGCGCGCTCCTCCGAAATAGACCGAGCCCACGGAGCTGATCTTTCCACAATTGGTAACATACGCCAGCCTCGGTAGGTTGGCAGACCACGTGAGTACGTTCGTGATCAGATTGAGCTCCCCGTTGGGCGTGGGGGCATTGGCGGCATTCGTCGTGATCGTTAAACGTTGCGCGTCAATAAGCAGATTGCCGAAGACGTTCAGCGCGTCAGAGATGTAAAGGTTGTCGCCGTGCAGAGTCAGGTTCTGGACCAGCGCCGGCACCTGCTGCTGCAGATGGCTGTCAACCACCGTGACGTGGAAGAGGTTGGAGGTAGCGGAGGCGGGACTAGGGGGTGTGAGATGCGTTTCCCAAAAACCGCTCCAGAGATCAATCTCGCCGCACATTCTCGGCACGGTGGGTTGGATCAGGTTCGCGATGCGCAACACACCATTAGTGGTCGCGAGGTTGATATCGCTGAACGGCGCGATAATCTGGGCATTGGTGCTCCCGATGAAGTGATTGGTGCTTGTCACTGAGAAGTAGCTCTCGCCATCCATGAGCACGCGCTCCAGGGTAAGCACCTTGGTAGCGGCGATCTGGATTCGGCCGGGCATATTCGTAAAAGTTGCGCCCGAGACGCTCGGGTCGAAGCTGAAGGGGTTGGGCGTAATGAGCGCGCCGTAGCTCGTGGACCAGTGTTCGATAAGCAAGTTCCAAATCGCAAAGGTGTTGAAGAAGTCGAGGGTGGTCGCAGGCACCAGGGTGCCGTTGGCATAATTGGGATAGTTATGCGTGATCCCGTAGTTGGAAGGACGATACGTGGCGGCGATGAAGAGAGGGAGATAGGGGCGCACCGTCTGCACCAGCACCGGAGACGCCGTAACCTGGAAACCATTGACGGAGATCTCATTTGTGTCGGACAGATACAGCAGGTTCGTGCTCACAGCTCCGGTCATCCGGTTGGTCAGCACGCTCTGGAACTGCACCACTTTAACATTCTGGAACCAATAGGGCCCATTGGGAAAGGCGCCGCCGGTAAAAGCATAGCTGGGCCGGAAGCGCACTTCCGCCGTGATTAGGGGATTAGTCTGGCTTAAGAACAAGACCTCTGTGTGCGTCAGGAACGGATTAAAATCGTCCGGGTAGATCACCAGGTAGGAAGTGTATCCGGCAGGCTGCTGCGGGGTTGAGTTCGTCAGGAGCAGGGATTGCTGGAAATACGAGTAATGCGGCGGAGCGGGCAGGTAGGAGATGGTCTGCACCGTCTGCGTTGGGGTATAGAAGTAATCTGGAACAAAGATCGTATCGAAAACGTTGCTGTAAAAGCCGATGCCGTCCACACCCCAGTAGGAGTCCAACACATTGGCCAGATCATTGGTTTCGTTGCCAGTCCCGAGGAAAGAGCTGCGCGTCATGTCAACGTTGGCACCGGAAACGTTGAGGAGGCCGGGACCGCTGATGGCAAGCGTGCCCCTGTTCACGACGTTCGTCGCCGAAATCAGCACGTAATCCGACCCGAAGATGACAGCATTCGTGGGGTTTACGTTGCCCGCATTCTGGAAATTTGCGGACCAGCCGTTAGTCTGATGCACGCTGTTGAAGTAGTCAAAGCGCCACCCCGAGTCTCCTGACATTCGGTTCGCATTCGTCCAGTTGCGAGTGTTGTAGGTCTCGTAAGGCAGGGGTATCGGCGAGCCCGTCGGCACTATATTCGTGACGTTGAATATCGAGTTATTGACGAAGTTGGAGACATCCAGTTGTGGCGCAATCTGCGGCGGGTACACATAACCGAGGACGTCGTTGTTGATGAAATTGGTGGTCGTTGCCCGGGCCGGAGGAATGCTCAGCGCGCTCAGGACAATCAGTAGTAACAACCGTTTCATAGGCAAAGCTTCTCCAGGTTAGTGCGTTACGGGGAGATAATGACCTGCATGGTTCGGGCAGTGCTGACTCCGTCAGAGCCCGTCACGGTCACATCGAAAACAAAGGTCCCCGCCGCCAGGGGCGTGCCGCTGATCAAGCCGCTGCCCGACAGCATCAAGCCCGGCGGCAACGCCGGCACCCCGTTGCTCCAGGACCAACTAAACGGCGCCTTCCCGCCGGCCACCTGCAGTTGGGTCGGAGCGTACGCATGGCCCACCGTGCCGTCGGAGAGGAAAGGCGTGACGATCTGGTACAGGACCGCCGCATACAAGTTCATGATGCTCGTGCCGTTCGGGTAAACGATTGGGGCATTGGTGGAGCCATCAAACGAACCCCAGATAAAGTTGGTGGTCGCGGTGGACTGGCTCAAGCCGTTGAGAAGGAAGTTGGTGCCGTAGAAGTTCTGCAGCAGTGGCCCAACTTTGTTGAAGACAATAGTGATGGCCGAGAGGGCATTGGGCCCGCTGGCGCCCGGGTCTATGTTCCCAGGTCCGGCCAAGCCGAAGCCCTCGTTATTAGTATTGAAATTCGGGGAGGTGCCCGTGCGCAAACCCAGCCCCGCATTATCGGTCGTGTCTTGTGCCGAGAACAGGAAGTCCGGTTTGAACACGACGCGCCGGTACCAGTTGGTCACGAGCTGGCCGTTGTTGGTCACCGTGACCAGCGTGTAGAGGTTGGTGATGGGCTGGTAGAAGCGCCCCAGCAGCGAATCGTAGCTGGTCTTGGCAAAGGTGAACCTGTCAATGCCCTGCTTGAGCGAGACGTTGGTTCCCAGGCAATCCACGGGATAGTAGGTGAAGACGTGATTGGTCCAGTAAGTGATGACCGTCTGCGTGTATGACTGCGCGTTGGTGATGCCGGGCGGCAGATTGGTAGCGGAGACCACGACATTGGTGGTGCTGAGCGGCAATGCCGCCTGGAGCGCGGAGATCGCGATGCCGCAGAGATTCGTAGGCACGATCCAGTACTCACCGCTGATCGTATTGGTCGAATACGTAATCGTAGTGATGTTTGTGTGGGGTGGAGTGCCGTACGGATCAGTAGGGTAGTTGGTAGTGTACGTGGTCTGGACAGTAACCCACGAAGGAGCGATGTGCGTCGTAATATCCGGCAGGGGCACAACCGTCCATACCCCATTGGTTTTTACAAACGTGACCACGTTTCCGAATACTTCCCGATACCAGGTTTGCACCGTCTGGGTGCGGTTGGTAACCAGCACGAGATGCGGCGGCGTGCCGTACGGATCGTAGGGATAATTCGTGAAGTAGGCCGTGTAGTTGGTGATCCAGATATTCGTATAAATGTTGGTGGTGGCGAGGATGGTTAAGCCCGGATACAGGGCCTGCAGCGCCGCCGGGGGATTGGTGAGCGTATCGGACGCGAGCTGCATCAGGTTTGAGGTCACCAGCAACTGCTGTCCACCCGGAATATTGGTGTAGAGCAGGACGCTGTCGCTCGACATGGCCTCCCAATTGACGTTGGTTGGCGAGTAAAGGTAGCGAAGCCCACCAATGTCGTCGCGAGTCAGGCTGGTAAGGTAGAGACCATAATTGAAAGCAGTAAAGGAGGTGGCCGGCATGGTATCTACAGCAAGAGGGTCAACCGGAAATGGAATTGTAACGGCCAGCGGATTTGGTCCGGTGCAGATCTCACTGATCCAATAACTGTAGAGAGTATCATTGATGTAGCTGCTCGGCTGCCAGTTCGCCGGATCGAAGCTGTACATCGTGACGCCGTAGATCATGTAAGGGCAGCTCAAACCGGGTTGGGTAGCGCGCGTGCGCAAGGTCCATACGTAACGCTCGGAATCCGTCAGTCCCAGTTCTTCCAACAAAAGGACCAGCGACGCGGTCTTGAGGTCCATGAGATGGAGCGCCTGGGCTGAGTAATTGATCCGCTGCGCCTCCAGCGGGACTTCGTACAAGCTCGAGCTGTAGCGTGAAAAGTTGGTGAGGTTGTTCAGGATGGCAATCGCCTGGTCCACGGCGTTTGTGCCGCTCGCCGCAAAGTAATCCAGGAAGTTGGCGTCGTAGGCGTAATAAATAGTGGGAGTGTTCCACCTGTATTCCTCCCCCAGGTTATGCGGTCCTCCGATGTCGCCCGGGAGATTGTAGCCAATCGTGGGCACTTCCCAAGGCACGTTGGCCGGGCCCAGCGGGGTGAAGCCAAAGGCGGACGGGAGCGCGAAAGCCAGGAGGCCGACGCAGCCGATTGTTTTAAGGAATCGCAGCATACTGAAGGCTTAGTGCAGACACAGCACCCGGTAATAGCCGACGGAGCCGACCCCGAGGTATAGGGAGTCCAGGTTCCCGGGGGCAAACCGCGGAGAGCCGAGGTTCGCCCAGGAGCCCAGGCTGGTGGAGGATTGGGCCTGGTAGGTCAGGCCCGGCTGTGGGTTCCAGCTCAGGTAATAGCCTTGCGGGGTGTGGCTCAGCGAGGTGCGCAGCCACGTGCGCGGGTCCAGCGGGTTGGCGCCTGTCAGGAACGCCTGCAGCGGGGTCGGTCCGTCCGGCGCCACCGGCGCGGTGGCCAGCGGCCAGGACGAACCCCAATACTGCTCCATCCATTCCACCGGGATGCCGTAATAACTGAGGCCGCTCCAGGTTGCCGCCCCGGTGGGAGCGGACAGCGGTGAGCGGCGTCCGTCCGTTGTGGCATAGAGCACCTGGAAAGAATTCGAAGACCCGGCTGTCAACCCGTTGGCAGCCGTCATCAGCCAGAAATTGGTATTGAGGGAAACAGCGGGGGCGCCGCTCCCGTTGACGTACACTTCGTAGTGATCCACCGGCATGCCGGACTGGGCGGTCCAGAAGACCTCGATCTCTGGCTGGTAAACCCGGTTGCTCACGACGAAGGGGACATAGACCAAGGGCGGGTTCATCGCCGGGAGCGGGGGCTGATACTTGGCAAAGCGTTGGGCATACAGGTCGAACCCGGCTGTGTTGCCCACATAACTACTCCACACCGGGAGGAAGCGGCCTGCGCCGTCTGAGGCGATGCAGGGTTGGATCTGGCCGTTGATGACCGTGGTGTTGATCAGCATCTCGCCGCCCCAGGGGGTTCCGTCATTATGAAGCACTTGCCCATAAACGCCCTCCTGCGAGCCGTCCTGCCCCAGGCTGGTCCAAACGGCGAAGTAGTCCGTACCGGTCGCGGCAATTCTCGGGGCGTATTGGTCACCAAAGGTGAATGTGTTCACGCGCCGGGTCGTGCCTCCGGCCAGCGTGCTGGAAAACGAGCGCGCGAAGACGTCCCAACTGTTCGTGATTGCCGACAGGTCCTTTTGGCCCCATGTCACAATGAAACCGCCGTCCGAGCCGGCGGCGACGCTCGGATTGGCGCAAATGTTCGAGCTGGTGTTCACCAGGAACTCGTTTCCTACGGCCGAGCCGTAAACGTCATAGACGCGTCCGTAAATATCCACACTGGGCGGGCCGGCCAGGTCCGTCCAGCGCTCCTGCTCGGAGACCCACACAATCACGAACCGCCCGTTGCTCAACGCAGCAATCGCCGGCGTCCGCTGATTATAAGAGGTGAACTGGTTGACCAGGAACTCGCCGCCGCTCTTGGCCCCGGTGGGTGTGAGTATCTGGGCATAGACGTCCAGCATGCTGCTGCTGCTCACCTCGTTATAGCTGGCCCAGGTGACCACCACGTTGCCGTTCGTCAGCACCGTGACGGCAGGCGTGATTTGCATGTTCCCGGTAAAGGTATTGACCATGGCGTCATTGGCCAGCCAGGTCTTGCTCGAAGACAGGAACCGGGCGTAGATGTGCTGAAATCCCTGCACGCCCCCCTGCCAGACGAAGACCGCCCCGCCGTTCTGCAGCAACGCCACCTGCGGGTTTTCCTGGTCCCCGGCGCCAATCGAGTTCACCCGGAAGGGCGAGAGCACCCCGGAGAAGCCGCTGTCCATTTGCAGGGCGCTGATTCCCAGCCCGTTGCCGTCGGTGATGTTGTCCTCCCACACGAGGTAGCCGCCGGAACTGCTGAGCGCGACCCAGGGCTTTACCTGGTCCTGCGGCAGCGTGCCCGCAACGGCGTATTCTACGCCATTAGTGACGTAATTGGTCTGCCCCGGCGCCAGGAGCGGCGCGGCACAGCCCAAGCAGCCTATCAACCCCGCACGGAGGAAAAGTGACATTGACATAGCGATTTACATTTAGCGGGCGGGCATGGCCTCAGCTTATTGCTTCTTCGCCTGGTCGGCGGCGGCGGGCGGCTGGACCGGGAAAGATTCCTTCGCGAAGGGCATCTCGTCTTCCGAATGCAGCCGGTTGCCCGCCGGATCAATCAAGGTCGGCGTTACGAAAATCAGCAGATTCTTCTTGGTCGTCGTCTTCGACTCATTGCGGAAGAGCGAGCCGGCAATCGGCAGGTCGCCCAGGAAAGGCACCTTGTCCTTGATCGTCGCCACCGAGTCGGAGAGCAGGCCGCCGAGGACGACGGTCTGGCCGTCCCAAACGTTCACGGAGGAGGCCACCTGCCGGACCGTGAAGCGCGGCAGCACGGTGGGCACCACCACCAAGCCGCCCGGGAACGTCCCCGCCGTAGTGGGAAGCTGCGTGTTGAACGCGCTGGCATCTTCGTAGCCCTGGAATTCCGTTTCCGTCGGGATCATCACCAGGTTGACCGTGTAGCCGTCTGCCAGCACGGAGGGGATGACGTCCAAAACGGGGCCCAACTCCATCTGCTCAGGCAAGGGGAAGACAAAGGTGGACGTCGGGGGAGCGACCGTGGTGCCTAGCCCGCCCGAGGTGGTCGTGGCGCTGGTATTCTGGCTGAAGCTGAAAGCGGTAACGATGGTGCGGACGTCGGTGGCCTTCATCTGCGCCTGGCGACCGCTTTGCGTTGTGACTTCGGGCTGCGCCAGCAACTCGGCGCCGGTGCGCTGGTCGAGCGCATGCATGACCACGCGGAACTGCGGGTCGGTCAGAATGCCGGTGAGCGTGAACAGTGTCGGGGTGCCGGCGGTGCGCAGGCCCGAGGTGATAAGCTGATCCGTCGAAGCTGGCGCGATGGCGGTGCCCGCGGCCGCATTGCCGGGGAAGAGCCCGGAAGGGTTGGCTGCGGATGGCGCACCATAGAAGGAAGGAGCACTGCCTCCGGAACCAACGATTGAGTTATTGTTCATCAGCCAGTTGCCCAGATACCAATCGAAGCCCAGCGCCTTGGTGTCGTCCTGCTCGATCTCAACGAACTTGGCTTTGATGTTCACCTGGGGCGGCACAATGTTCAACGCATCAATGGCAGCCTCGATGATGTCCAACTCTTCCATAGACGCCCGTACGAGCAGCATGCCGAGCCGGTCATTGAAGAACAGCGCCTTGCCCGGGTTGCGCACGGGGTCAAGGTCCACACCCAGGCTCTCGAAGTAGTTCCGGGCAGCCAATGAGACCTGGTCCGTGTTGTTGGTGCGGGTGATAAATGCGATCCCGCCGCCGGTCCCGCCCTGACCCCCGCCCTGCTGCTGGCCACCGCCGCCATTTCGGCCGCCGGTTATCCCGCCCGGAGCAGCGGACACCCGGGCAATGATCGCGCCCGCAATGGTGTTCTGGCCCGAGCTGGTCGTGCCTCCTCCTCCGCCGCCGCCCAGCGTGCTGCCGGTATTCTGCCCGACGTTCTGGGACTCACCGAAGTCGAAGGCGCCGACGCTCTGCAGGCCCTGGTAGAACGTGTTCGGGTCCACTTTGAACGACCGCACATAGAGCGGTTTGACCGGCCGGCCCTGGGCGTCCACCTCCGTGCTCTTGAGCGAGAACACAATTGCGTAGTCCTCGATGGAGTACTTGATCGGCTTCTCCGCGACTTTCACGATGGCATCGAGGGCGTCGGCCAGACGCACATCGGTCAGCGGCGGATTAATCTTGATCTGAATGCCCCCGACGTCCACGGCCTCGGCCGGGGCCGCGGGCAGCGGGTTGCCGTCCGGCCCGATCTGGGGCGTGGCGGGCGCACCGGCACCGGCATCCGCGTTCTGGCTGATCAGGAAGTTGATGCCACGTCGCTCAGGATCGCGTTTGCGCGCTTCATCGCTGAGGTTGATGATCACCTCGCTCAGTGGCAGCCCTTCGAACTTCAGGCTGTCAATCCGGATGCGATCCAGCTTGCTGAAGATCACCTCGCGGCTGGGGCTGGTATGGATGAGGTTGGTGCGGGCGTAGAGGTTGGGGGACGGCAGCAGTTCGCGTTTGACCGGGTTGGCCCAGGCCTGTTCCACCTCGCTGAGGTTCTGTTGAGCCGTCACCCCATGCTCCTTGAGCGCCTGGCTGTATTTCGCCTCGGACACGAGGCTCAGGTAATAAAGCGCGGCCTGGCTCCGTGGCTCCTCCCGCAAAGCCTCGCGCAGCTTCTTCTCCGCCTCGTCCATCTTGCCCAGTTCGTACAGGAGCTTGCCGTCCTGCACGAGGGTGCGCGCATGGATTTTCTCCTCCTGAACGGCCGGAATCTCGGCCTTGACCTCGGGGCTGGGGACCGTGCCGCGCTGGTCCGCCATGAGCTTGTCGTTGTTGCGTTTGAAATCAATGGCGGCGGCGTTCGAGGGGTCCACGCGCAGGACATCCTGGACCTGGGCCTGGGCCTCCTCCAATTGCCCCTGGCTCTGGGCTGCGTGCGCCAGTTCCATGCGCACCGCGGTCAGGCCGGCGATCGTCTGTTCACGCTCGGCGTCAATGCCCGTGCCGGTCTTTTGCACCAGGTCCCAGCACTCGTCATAGAGCTTGGCGGCCTGCGGGAGAGCATGATGAGTCTGCGCGGTCCGCGCTTCGGCCAGTTTCTGGTCGAGGAGAACGCGATTCGCCTGGCGATAAACCGCTTCGTTGATAGCTGTCTGCTCGGCATTGGCTTGGGGCTGCGCCCAAAGGGGAGAGGCGGTGCCCGCTAAAAAGCTCAAGCCGAAGAGGAGGGTAACTGCTTTAGTCATGATTTCGGTTGCGGTTGGTCAACGGTGGTTAGGACCGGAGGGTTGGGGTTAGCTAATGGGGGGGTGGGGCTGGCGCTACTTCATACCGGACAGTCGTTTTCTTCTGGTTCGATTCCGCCAAGAGTACGACTTCGTTCGTGCTGATGGCAACGATTTTGTAGGTCTCGCCGTTGAATACGAGCTTCGAGCCGACGCGCCGGTTGGAGGGGAAAGTCGTGTTCTCGGGCGGGTAACGCAGATCCACCGTATAGCCGTCGGTGCGCGTAAAGCCCTTGTCTTTCGTGATCTTCACCAACTGCCCCGTGTCGTTGAGTTCCAAGGTCACGGTGACGTCGGTCGGGCTATCCGCGGCGGCCTTGGCATCGCGCACCGTGAAGGTGTCGTTCTTGTCGCCGACCTTGCAGTACTTCTGCGTCTTGCTCCATTCCCGGGGATTGAGTGACGCTTCCTTCTTCACCCCGATGCGGAAGCGGGTGCCTGAATCGGTGACGGTCACATCGTCCAAGGTGAGGACGGTGTCGAGCGCTTTGCGGTTGGTGATGACCAGCGCGTTGGGGCCGATGTTCGTGGCATCCACCTTGATGAGGTGCCCGTCCGCCGCTTTTTGCCACACCATGGGATTGAACAGGCGGTTAGGGGCCGAGAGGTCCACCTCCTCGGGCACGGTCACGCGCTTGAGGAGGCCCTCATACATGGAGAGGTCCAGGTTGGTCAGCGGCTTGACGTTGGGATGGAACTGCTGGCGCAGGTCGTCCAGCTTCTGCTTCTCGCTGGCGATCTTGAACGGCAGAAAGCCCACCGCCACGGCCAGGCCCAGCAGCACGACTCCCAGCAACACCTTCTCGTAATGTTTCTTCAGGAACTCCATGTCACTTGGGGCACGTCAGCTTCACCACCACCAAGGCCATGGTGATCTTCAATTGCTTCTCGTCGAGCACCGTCGGCAAGGCGCCTTTGGCCTTGGCGGCGGTTACCGGCGCCACACTGTAAACCGGCTGGGCGATCGGCTGGGGCGGAGGCGGACGGTCAGGCCGCCCGCCGTGGCCGCCATAGCGCGCCGCAAACGCCGCCTCGGCTGCCGCCTCAGACTGCTGCCGCGGCGGTGGAATGTAAGTAGGCTGGACCACCGGCATCGGGGCAGGTGCGAGGCCCGGCTGCTCCGGCTGCACGACCACCGGCGCCTGCTCCACATTGATGGTCTTCACAATGATCGCATAGGGCGAGCTGGCAAAGCCGGAGAGCACCGCCGCCAGCTCCGAGCTGAACCCCAGGAACGTGATCTCGTACGGAGTCAATACCGCCAGCTCGTTCGTCACCGAGACGTCCGGCAGGTAATCGGTTTGCGGCCCCTTCTGATCATCCTCGCACACGCGCTCGCGCCGGATGCCGTCCAGCGTGTTGATCTTCGCCCGGAACAGCACGTCGCAGATCGCCTTGACCTCGCCCAATTGCTGCGAGAGCGGTTCGAGGCTGCCGGCGGCAAAGCTGAGCCGCGGCCGCTGCTCCTCGAACGAGAAGCTGTAGTTCTGGCCGGTCGTGCTGTTCTTAGGCGGCAAGGAAACACTGGCGGTGCCCGCCTCGTGATGGAGCTGATCAATGGTCCGGCTCAGGGCGTAGGTGAAGTCACGCTCGGTCACCTTGCCCGATTCCGGGATCGGGATGGGGGGAATCCGCTGGAAGTGCTCGCAGGCCTTCTGAATCCAGGCCTTCAACTCCTTCTGCTGCTCTTTGGCGATCTGGATATTATCCACCTTGCCGTTCCCCGGATGGGGCTTTTGCTCGGACAGCCGCTTCAGCTCGGCATACTGGGCGTCAAGCTGGCCCAGCAGCGCGTTGTTCTGGTCCCACTTCGAATACAAGTACCATCCCGCCAGCCCCATGAGCGCGACCGCCACGAGGCTGCCGATCAGGAAGTACAAATTGCGCTTGATCCAATCCATGCTGCTACAGCTTCAGCGGGTGCTTGAGTTGCGCCACGATGCTAAACGTGAACGTGCCGGTCTGCTCATCCAACGTGACGTCGGTCGGCGTCTTGGTCTCCTCCGCGTCGAACATGGGCGAGTTCTGTAGTTCCTTGAGCACGTCGTAGGCGATGCCCTTGTTCGCCTCGGGCTGGCCGGAAATCGATGTCAGGCTCACCCCGCGGAACGCGAGAGTCACGGTGGACACCGCATTGGTGTCTTCCGGACCCTTGGCTTTCTTGCTATGCCCCGCCGGCGCCGCTCCAGGCTCTGCGGGAGGGACTCCGGGTGCGACTCCGGGTGCGACTCCGGGTGCGCCGCGGTCGAGCCCGTATCGCCTCTTGAACGCTTCTTGCGCCGCGGCTTCGCTGGCCGACATGACCGGCGCGGCGGCGGCGGTTTGCTGGTCGCCTTCCGCTCGCGGGGCGGCGCTGGTCATCTGCTCGATCCAGATCCCGGCGTCGGTCCGCAGCTTCAGCTTGGTCCCTTGCTCGACCCGGATCAACGCTTGCCGGACCTCGCTCAGCACGTCTGCCCAGTAATAGCGGTCCTGCATCCAGCCGGCGATCTGGTCAACGTCCTGCTGCACCTTCTTCAGCTCGGTGCGATAAACCTTGTTGAACTGGACCTCCTTCTGCTGCTCGGGCTGGACCTCGGCCTTCACCTTCTCCAACTCGTCGTTCTTCACCGCCGCCAGCTTGTCGAACAGGAAGCCCATCGCCCAGATCACCAGCACCAGGCTGAACACCGTGGCAATGAAATAGGGCTTCTTCTGGTTGAAGCTCTGCCACTTCAGCGTGCTGTCGGGCATCAGGTTCAGCTCGACCGGGCAGCGCGCCAGGTTCCGCAGCCCCAACCCCACGACCTCCCCCAGCGAATGCGCCACCCGCTGCAAGTCCTCGACGTTGATGTTCGGGTCGCGGTCCACGTTGCGCAGCGGGTTGAAATACTCGACCGGCACGTTGAGCTTCTCGGCGAAAAACTGCGCGGCGTAAGGCATCACCGACGCGCCGCCGGACAGGAACAGCCGTTGCGGCGCCCCGCCCCCCTGCTGGCCGCGGTAGAACTGCATCGTCTGGTTGACCTGGATGTGCAGCCGCGTCATGAACTGCCGGGCGATCTTGGAAATGGCCGCCTGGTGCTGGTTCTCGGGCTCTTCGTAAGCGCCGCCCAGGCTCACAAACCCCTCCTCGATCTTCAGCTTCTCGGCCACGTCCCACTTCAGCTTGGACTCGGTGGCGAAGTCGTGCGTGATGGAATTGGCGCCCAGGTTGATGCTGCGGGAAAAGACCTTGCCCTTCTCGAAGAACAGTAGGTTGCTCGTCTTCGCCCCGATGTCCAGCAGCATCGTGCAGTCCTCGAGGTCCCCGTAATTGTAGCGGAACGCGTTGCACAGGGCAGCGGAGGACACATCGCACAACTGCAACCGCAGCCCAGCGTTCTCCGTGACCCGGAACAAGCCCTCGACCACATCCGCCTTGATCGCCACCAGCAGGACCTCCAGCTCCCCGCTCGGCGTCGAGCCCAGGATCTGGTAGTCCCAAACCACCTCTTCCAGCGGGAAAGGCACATTCTGCTGCGCCTCGTACTGAATCATCTGCGTCACCTTCCCGGCGTCCACCGGCGGCAGCTTGACGAACTTCGAAAAGACATGGAACCCCGGCGCGCAGACGTTGACGTTCTTGGCCTTGATCCCCTTCTCGGTGAGCAGTGCCTGCAACACATTCTGCACAGCCGCTTCGCGCATCGTCTCCTGCGCCCCTTCGGCCCCGAGCGACTTCAACGCGTACTGCCGCAACCGCAACCCACCCTGCTCGTTGATGTCAAACTCCGCCAGCTTCAGGCTGCCGGCCCCGAAATCAACGGCCAGGAATGTTTTCGTGTTCAGCATCTAGTGTTATGGCGCAGGGCCAATTTAATTCTGGCCCCCGCCTTGGGTTGCGTGGCGGGCAGCCGATGGTCACTTATATAAAACCCAACTAGCGGTCAAATGGAAAGATAAAAAGCGCGTTGCCCAGCAGGTACAACAACGAACGCGACGCCCCTGTCAGGAAGCGTTTGCATCATGCCGCGCAAGTTCATGATCAACCCACAATCTTCAACAGGAATCGTGCCAGCGCCTTTTTCAAGGCTTTTGCGTGTTCCTCACGGCCCAGACGTGTGAACCTCACGCATCGCGCGTGCATCTCACGCACCCCGCCAGACCAGGAATTTCCCAGGGGGGAAAAGCGCCTTACCCAGGCGTTTCTAGCCCTCTTATTTCACACGCAAGTAGCCGCCGACCTCAGTCGGCGCCATCTGGGCTGTGGTAAGAATGCGCCGACTGACGTCGGCGGCGGCAAATTGTCGCCGAATCGTGCGAGGCGTGAAATATTCGGGCTAGCCTGCAGCTTACCGTGGAACTCAAGTGTTGGGGGCTGCCTCCCGAGCCCCTCCAGATCCTCGCCAGATCCTCTCCAGATCCACACCGGAGGTTGAAATTGAACCTCCGGTGTGGATCTGGAGAGCATCTGGTGAGGCTCTGGAGGGGCTGGCGGGGTCGGCGCGGGCGCGTCTGCCGCAAAAGCGGCCTTTCCGGCGGAAATCAGGCTTCGAGCCTCGTTTTAGCCAAGCCGGTTCGGGGTCAGCACCAGCGCCAGGTTGTCCGCCAAGCGGGCGGCGCCCAGCTCTCTCTCCACCAGTCTGTAAATGGCCCGCACGGGGCTTAACAGCGGGTTCTGCTTGTAACCCGTCGTGCGCTTCAACAAGGCCGCGCGCTCGACGTTCGGCACGTCCTTGCCGCCACCGCGCCAATCCTGCCAGATCACCATCGGGTTA
>DATKNZ010000409.1:0-11354 GCA_035541055.1 Candidatus Acidiferrum sp.
GCTCAATTACCTGTGCGACCGCATTCCGCTGAAGCGTCCCGGCCAGCCGCGGGACCTGGACGGGGCCGTCGTGTTCCTGGCGTCCGACGCCAGCGCTTACGTCACGGGCCAGACGCTGCTGGTGGACGGTGGTATTTCAACGGGCGCAACCCGGGCACTGCCGCAGAAAACCTTTAACGCAAAGACGCAAAGGCGCTAAGAGTTCAGCATCGCTTGCGCATGCTTGCGGGCGGCGTCGGTTTGGCCGCCCAGCATTCGGGCCAGCTCAGTTACCCGCTCCTTCGCGTCCAGGCGCGTGATCTCCGTTGTGGTGCGGCCGGCCTCCACGTGCTTGGCCACGAAGTAATGGGCCGAAGCCGGCGCGGCCACCTGCGGCAGGTGCGTGATGCACAGCACCTGGCGCTTCCGGGCGATTTGGAGCATCTTCTCGCCCACGCTGTTGGCGGTCTCGCCGCCCACGTTCGCATCCACCTCGTCGAACACCAGCACCGGGATCTGGTCCTCGGCGGCCAGCACCGTCTTCAGCGCCAACATGACACGCGCCAGCTCGCCGGACGACGCTATCGCGCGCAAAGGGCGGGCTGCCTCCCCGGGATTCGGCGCGAAAAGAAACTCCACGCTGTCCAGCCCCGTCGCCGTAACGCGGGAGAGGTCGCGTTTGGCGTCGCTGGCTTCCGGGGCGCTGAGGGCGATGTCCAGCCGGCTTTGCCGGAAGCCCAGGTCTTCAAGCTGGCGGCAGACTGCCTTGCTGAGCGGCGGGATCACCTTGCGGCGTTTGGCGGACAGTGCCTGGCCCGCGCGCCACAGCTCCGCTTCGAGCTTCTGCAGCTCGGCATTGATGCGCCCCAGCTCCGCTTCACGCTGCTCCAGGCTGCCGAGCTTCCGAGCCGCCTCCGCCCCGAACGCGATGACCTCGGCCACGGTAGCCCCATACTTCCGTTTGAGGGCGTGGATGAGGTTCAGGCGCTCCTCAAGCACCTGCAGCCGCGCCGGGTCAATGTCCGCCTTGTCGGTATAGCGTGAAAGCTCGGCCTGCAACTCCCGCAGCGCCGTGACCGCCTGTTCGTGCTGCGCCAGCAGCGGCGCGGCCCCGGCGTCCACGCGTTGCAACTCCTGCAACGTGCGCCCGACGATGCCGGCCTGCGTCAGCATCGAGGTCTCGTTCTCGCCCAGCAGGTCGAGCGCCGCCTGGCTGAGCTGGAGCAGCCGGGCCGCGTTGCTGGCGCGGCGATGCTCCGCTTCGACCTGGGCGTCCTCCTCGGGCTGGAGCTGCGCGGCCTTGATCTCCTGCGCCTGGAAGCGCAGCAAATCCAACTGCTGCGCGTAGGTCTTCTCGTCCACGATCAGCGCCGCCTTCTCCGCTTCGAGTGCCGCCCGGCGTCGCACCAGTTCGCCGAACGCGTCGCGCTCGCTATCCAGGTTCCCGAAGGCGTCGAGAATGGCCAACTGCCGTGCCGGGTGCAGCAGCGACTGGTGCTCGTGCGGGCCGTGAATGTCCACCAGCCACTCGCCCAGGGCCGCCAGCGTGTTCAGGGTGGTGGGCGACCCGTTGATAAACTGCCGGTTAGCGCCGGCGCTGGTGAACGTGCGCTTAACGACAAGCTGGTGGTCCTCGCACCCTTCCAGCCCGTTATCGTCGAGGAACGCCTTGAGCGGCGCGCGCAGGCGGCTGACGTCGAACACCGCCTCCACCGCGCAGGCCTCGCTGCCCGTGCGGATCAGGGTGCGGTCGGCCCGTTCCCCCAGCACCAGGCTCAGGGCGCCGATGAGGATGGACTTGCCCGCCCCGGTCTCGCCGGTAATGACGTTGTAGCCGGGCTGTAGCTCCAGTGTCAGGTCTGCCACCAGCGCCAGGTTCTTGATGCGCAAGGTCGTCAGCATTCCGCCGCTGACGCTGAATCTGGCGGTGCGGCCCGCCTTCGGCAAAGTAAAAGTAGTTCTTCGACGCTTTCAGCAGGGCATGGGCTAGCCGCCGCTGCCTGCAATGCGCCCAGTGCGGTCATCCCGCCGGAGCCACCCCATACCCTCTCCCATACCCCTCCCTAGTACCTCTAATACCGGATTAGAGGTACTAGGGAGGGGTACTGGTGTGCATCCGGACGGGTCCCGGAAGAGCCAGGGAGCGGTGCCGGGTAGCCGAAGTGCGCAAGTGGCTGGGGCATTGGCATTTGTGTATTCAGCGGCGGCCGTGGGTCGCCTTCCCGCTTGCCGGCGAGGTCACTGGCGCAGGCGCAGACGGGCGGACAGAACAGGCTCCCATTCGGAGGTCAGCTCGAAAGGGTTGAATCGGACCGGGGCGCGCCACACCCGGCACAGGGACTTGGGGTCGCGCGTATAACCCGGCTTGGCCAGGGATGGGTCTGCCGAGTAGAGGACGTGGCCGGTATCGGCCTGGCGGTAGCGGAAGAGCAGGGCCGTCATGTTCGGCGTGGCGTTCGCGGGGGCGTGCTCGTCGGGCGGGAAGGCATAGAAGGCTAGTCGCGTGGGCTGCCCGGACGGCTTGACCAGGCTGAGCGTGGTCTTTCCCGGCTCGGCGCCGGAGGCGAAGACAGGCACCGTGCCGGCGCGCGGGCGGTCCGGCGCATAGCAGATAATGTCCCCGATGCGGCTTTTCGGTTCGACGTCCCGGAGCGTCCTTAGGTCGGAGGCATCGTCGCGCATCGCATAGACCGGCACGGGCAGGAACAGGCGCGGGTCGGCAAGGTCGAGCTTGTACATGAGCTCGTTGTAGTCGTAGCGCGGTATGGGGAACTCGCGCGAGGAGAACTCGCGCGAGAAGGCGCCCTCGAAGTAGATGATGCGGCCGCCGGCTTTGTCGAATTCCTGCTGCTGCTTCACGCCGTAGAAGGCATAGCTGTCTTTAGGCCCGTTGGCGTGGGTCACGACCTTCTGGCAATAGCACCACGGCCCGAGGGGCGTGTCGCCTTCGAAGTAGAGCACTTCGCCCAACATGCTTTCGCCGAAGCTCTGCGTGCGCAGGCAGATCCAGCGGCCACGGTAGGGGTTCCAGCAGACCGTGCCGTCGTGGAGGAGCAAGTCGGCGCCGGTGTTCACGTCAATGGCCCGGTACCAGCGCTCCTCGGGGCGCAGCTTGCCCTCGCGGACCAGTCGTGCCTGCTCGTCGTCTGGCAGCACGGCGGCATGGGTCCGCCAGGCCCAGCGAAGGTGGCCGCCGGCATCGCGGTCGAAGGCGTCGGGGCCGTCCTTGGGCGTCGTGCCCGGCTTGAGGCAGGTGAAGAACTCCCACGTGCCGGGGTCCAGGTTTGAGGCCAGGTCGGCGCCTGAGCGCACCCAGCCCCAGAGGCCGTAGCCGAAATGCTCGTGTCCCTGTTGGCGGTAATCCAGGACCACGCTGCACATAAACGGGAAGGGGCCGCCCGGCGGCAGGTCGCCCGCCTGCCGGTAGCAGCCGGCCGGCTCGTCGTATTCGAGGATGCCGCCTTTGGGGTCATAGCCCTGGGAGTAATTCATCAGCAGGTGCTCGTGGCCGTCCTTGTCCAGCGCCACTCGCGGGGCGGTGGGCCAGACGATCTTCTCGTTAAGGTCCACCATTGGCCGCGCCTTGCCCTCGGCATCGCGGAAGTAGTGGTAGCGCACCCCCACGTCCGGATCGAGGCCGCCGTTCTCGGGGAACTCCGACGTCGCGCCAGTGGACCTGTATACGCCGAGCGGGAAACGGGCGAAGACCGTATCGCCCCAGCTCCAAAGGAACTTGCCGTGGAACGGCAGCATGAGCCCCCCGTCCTGGCCGACGACCAGGTCCTTGCCCTCTTCGTAAATGGGCGGCACCTTCAGGCCCAGCAGAGTGCTGTCGCGGTAGATGCCCTCGCCTGTAGAACGGTATATGCGCTCGGCGATGTTGCGCCGATTGATCTTCACCACGGCGTGCCCGCCGGGGTCGGCCTGCAATTGCAGCCCGATCAGGCCGAAGCCGTTGGTTGGATACCAGTAGCCGTAGCTTTCGACGTAGAAGAACACGGTGTGCCCCATTAACTGGGGTTCGTAGAAGGCGATTTCGCCCGCGCTGTCAGTCCAATACTCGATGCGGTCCACCGTTCGCAGACAGACGCAGGGCACGCCGCGCTGCGTGGCCTCGTCTACAACCGAGATGCGGAAGTATTGGGAGGGCGAGACAGTGGCTGCGGGCGCGGTGGCCGTTTGCGCAGCTACGGCGGCTGCGGCCATCGCCACAGAGACGATCAGCCAACCGAGGGCGACTGTCTTTGCCCACGGGCGGCTGGAACGGAGGACACGCTGCCGCATCGGAGGCATTTGCTTTGGCTGGAGCTCAGCGACCGCCGAGCAACGCCATGACCTTCTCCACAGCCTCTTCGGCCTTCACGGGCATGAGCGCCCCGGCACGCGGTTTGATCTCCACCTCGCCCTTGGCCAATGACTTTTCGCCGATGCCGACACGGATAGGGAAGCCCACCAGCTCCGAGTCTTTGAACTTCACGCCTGGGCGGTCGTTCCGGTCGTCCAGGATCACGTCCACGCCGCGGGCGGTCAGGGCGGCATAGATTTGCTCGGCGCGCTGCATGACGGGGCTGTCGGGGGCCACGTTGAGCGGGGTAATGCAAACGGTGTAGGGCGCGACGCTGATCGGCCAGATGATGCCATTGGCGTCGTGGGACTGCTCGATGACGGCCTGCAAGGTGCGTGTTACGCCGATGCCGTAGCAGCCCATGATGGCGGGCTGCTGCTTGCCGGCTTCGTCCAGGAACAAGGCGCTGAGCGCCTTGCTGTATTTGGTGCCGAGCTTGAAGACGTGGCCGACCTCGATGGCTCGTTGCACTTTGAGCGGCTTGCCGCATTTGGAGCAGGGCTCGCCCGCTTGCACCAGGCGCAGGTCCGCCCAGTGGGCGACCTGGATGTCGCGCCCGATGGCAACGTGGCGCAGGTGGAAGCCGTCTTCGTTGGCGCCGGTGGTCATCCCGGCGGCGTCGCGCAGGCGCTCGTCGGCATAGACCGGGAACCTGGTCACGCCCACCGCGCCGAGACTGCCCGGGTGGGCGCCCAACGCGGCGAAGATCTCCTCCGCTTCGGCGGGCCGGAGGGTGGCGGTGCCCAGCGCGCCGACGAGCTTGGCCTCGTTCAACTGGTCATCGCCGCGCAGCAGGACCAGCACGATCTTGCTCTCGGCCATATACACCAGGGTCTTGATCTGCCGCTCCGCCGTGACGTTGTAAGGCGCCTTGCTCAGGGCTTCGATGGTCAGCACGCCCGGCGTGGCGAACTTTTCCACTCCACCCTCCGCAGCGCGCGCTTCGCCCTTCGGGACGGCGCTCGTTGCCTTCTCCACGTTGGCCGCATAGCCGCAGGCGTCGCAATAGACGACTTCATTCTCGCCGGTTGCCGCCGGCACCATGAACTCGTGGGAGAACTTGCCGCCCATCACGCCCGTGTCCGCCTCGACCGGGATGGTCTTCAGCCCGCACCGCTGGAAGATGCGCGTGTAGGCGTCGTACATCTTGTGATAGCTCGCCTGGGCCGCCTCATCTGTGGCGTCGAAACTGTAGGCGTCCTTCATGATGAACTCCTTGGCGCGCATCAGGCCGAAGCGGGGGCGTATCTCATCGCGGAACTTGGTCTGAATCTGGTAGAAGTTCTTGGGCATCTGCCGGTAGGAGTTGATCTCGCCGGCGACCAGGGTCGTGATGACCTCCTCGTGGGTCGGGCCGAGGACCCATTCCTTTTTGGCGCGGTCGCGCACCTTGAAGAGCACGTCGCTGGCGGCCTGGTAGCGTCCGCTCTGCTGCCAGATGTCCGGCGGCTGGAGGGCGGGCATGAGCAGTTCGAGGGCGCCCGCGCGGTCCATCTCCTCGCGCACGATCTGCTCGACCTTGCGCAAGGCGCGCAGGCCCAGTGGCATAAAGGTATAGAGCCCACCCGTAAGCTTGCGGATAAGGCCCGCGCGCAGCAGCAGCTTGTGCGAGACAATCTCCGCTTCGGCGGGCGTCTCTTTAAGTGTGGGAATCAGTGTCTGTGACCAACGCATAAGAGGGGTGAAGTGTGAAGGGCGAGAGACGGGAATGCGAGGCGTCCCTCTACTTCACCGTATTGACCAGCGGTGCGAACCCGCCGATCCGCACTTCGAGCCGGTCGCCGGACGCGATGGGGCCCACTCCACTGGGCGTGCCGGTCAGGATGATGTCGCCCGGCAACAAAGTAAGGTTCGTCGAGATGAAGCTGACGAGCTGGTAGCAGTTGAAGATGAGCTGGTTGGTGTTCGAGTTCTGCCGCAGTTGGCCGTTCTGGTAGAGCTGGACGGTCAGCTCGTGCGGGTCAACCTTGGTCTCCACGTACGGCCCGATTGGAGTGAAGGTGTCGAACGACTTGGCCCGGGCGTATTGCGTCTCGCTGTTCTGGATCGTCCGGTCGCTGATGTCCTCGGACGCCGTGTAGCCGAAGATGTAGCGCGCCGCCGCGGCGGGCGTGACGTTGCGGATACGCCGGCCGATGACGATGCACAGCTCGGCCTCGAAGTCCGTGCGGTGGGTGGAGAACGGGACCTCGATCTTGCCGCCGTCGGGGATGAGGGAGGTCGGCGCCTTGAACCAGATCAAGGGTTGCTTGGGCAATGGCTTGTTCTGTTCCCGGGCGTGGTCGGCATAGTTCAGGCCGACGGCGATCACTTTCGACGGCACGACGGGCGTCAGGGTCCGCACGCCCTTGAGGTCGGTGGGCTTCTTATCGAAGGAGGGCGAGCCGAAAACGTCACCGCGCACGCGGAAGATCTCCCCATCTACGACTTTGGCGTAGAAGATGTCGTCGCCTTTCTGGAATCGGCCGATAGCTGCCATAGGATTGGGGTAGGCTAGCAAACCCGTTCCACGCGCGGCAAGCCGAAAGCGGGGGAGCGCGAGGGGCCGTGCGCACCTCGACACTGGCCCTGTTCAGATAGGGACGCCTCGCCGAGGCGTCCGGCTGCGCCCCAAACGGACGCCTCGGCGAGACGTCCCTACCAAACCAAGGACAGTCGCAAGATGCACCTCGATACCCCAGTCGGCGCCTTATAGGCCCGCGAAGTTTACGGCGGCGAGCAATCGGGAAATGAGCACGTCCGGGGCGCACCCCAGCCCCACGACCGCCAACGCCAACAGGACGAGAACCACCTGGCTGAGCGCCGGGACAGGCAAGGCCGCCGTGCCATCCTGTGGCTCCGCCACATAGACCTGCTTCAACACGAGCAGGTAATAGTAGAGAGACACCGCGCTCATTCCGACGGCGAGAATGACCAGCCAAAGCAAGCCCATGCTTTGTGGCCCGGCATTCAACAGGGCGGCAAAGATGTAGAACTTCCCGACAAACCCTGGTAGCGGCGGAATGCCTGCCAGGGACAGCATGAAGATCAACATGCACAATGCCAGCAAGGGAGCGCGGCGGCTGAGCCCTGCCAGGTTCGACAGGTTATCGCCCCCGGTCCTGCCCTGGACCACCGCGATCACGCCGAAGGCGCCGAGCGTCGTCAGGCCATAGGTGATCACGTAGTAAACCAGGGCCGCAAGGCTTTGGCCGCCGTGGCCGAGCACGCCCAGCAGCATGTATCCCGCGTGGGCGACCGCCGAATACGCCAGGAGCCGGCGGACGCTGGACTGGACAATCGCCGCCAGGTTTCCGAGGAGCATCGAGGCCGCGGCCATGAGCGCCAGAACCGGCACCCAGCCCGGCGCACAAGCCTGCCAGGCGGCACTGCCCTGCGCCCCGCTGAGCCCTACCGTGACCACCTTGGCGAGCACGACGAAGCCTGCGACTTTCGAGCCCGAGGCAATCAGCGCGGCACTGGGGGCGGGTGCGCCCTGGTAGGCGTCCGGCGCCCAGAGATGGAAAGGCACGGCGGCCACCTTGAACCCGAAGCCGACGAGGGTCATCACCATGGCGAGCACGAGCAGCGGATCAAGCCGCGGGCCTCGCAGCGCGTCGGCAACCCGGGACAGGTCGGTGGAGCCTGACAGCCCGTAAAGCAGGCTCAGCCCAAATAACGTGAACGCCGCCGCCATCCCGCCGAAGAGGAAATACTTCATCGCCGCCTCCGCCGAATCGGCCCGCTGCTTGGCAAAGGCCGTCAGGACATAGAGTGACAGGCTCGTCAGCTCCAGCGAAATGAAGATCATGAGGATGTCCTCCGTGCTCACCAGGAACATCATCCCCAGCGTCGCGAGGAGCAGGAGCGCGAAATACTCGCCCGCGTGCGGAGTGAAATCCGTGTTCACGGAAATGAGCGCGGTAAGAATCGTGAGCGCCAGCAAGGCGAGCTTCACCACCCGGGTAAGCGAGTCGGCGACCAGCATGCCTTCGGCAAAACTCCCCTGCGGCTGCGCCAGGAGCAGCCACGCGATCGCCCCAGCGCAGCCCGCGCAGGAGATCAGCGCCGCTATAGTGCGGCGGAAGCTCAGTTCCAAGCCGCGCAAGGCCACCAGGTCGGCTCCCAACACCGCCAGCACCGTCACCACCAGGATGGTCTCTGGCACAGCCAGCCGGAACAGCTCCAGGTAAGCGACGCCGCTCACGGCGTCCCTCCCTTCGCCAGCCACTCGAACAGCGGCGAGCCGAGGCCCGGGATTATCAGGTGCAGCAGCAGTCGCGGGTAGAGCCCAATGGCCAGCGTGCAGCCTATCAGGAGGAAGGCCCCCAGCCGCTCGGGCACAGTAATTGGGGGCAGCGCGAGAGGCCCGTGCCCGTTCGGCACCGCCCCTACCGACTCCTCCTCCGGCTCAGCAAAGAAGGCCTTCTGCACGGCGCGCAGGATGTAGGCTGCTCCCACGAGTATCCCGAACCCGGCGAGCACGGCGAAAGTCGGGAACGCCTGCCACGCGCCCACGAGCACCTGCAGCTCCGCCCAGAAGCCGCTGAAGCCGGGCAGGCCCATCGACGCCATGCCCGCGATGATGAACGTGACGGCCGCGAACGGCATCGCCCGGTTCAGGTTCATCAGCTCCAGCTTGCCCAGTTCGCGGGTGTGCGTCCGGTCATAGACCATCCGCCCCACGACCGCGAAGAGCAGTCCGGCAATGACTCCGTGGGAGAACATCTGCAGCACCGCCCCGCTCACGCCCACCGTGTTGAGTGTCAGCAGGCCCAACAGCACGAACCCCATGTGGCTGACACTGGAATAGCCGATGACAAACTTGAAGTCCCGCTGCACCAGCGCCACCAGCCCGCCGTACACGATCCCCACCACCGCCAGCAGGCTCAGCACATCGCGCCAGGACCCAAAGCCCAGCAGGCTGAAACCCCAAGGGTCCAGCCCGTGCGGGAAAAGGGTCATAGCCACGCGCAGGCACCCGTACGCGCCCAGTTTCATGACCACACCAGCCAGCAGCATCGAGGCCGCTGTCGGGGCAGCCACGTGGCCCGTCGGCGCCCAAGTGTGAAACGGCCAGAGACCCGCGAGCACCGCAAAGCCGATAAAGACGAGGGGAAAGGCCCACATTTGAAAGCTCTCGGGGAACGGATACCGGGCCAGCTCAAGCAGGCTCATGGTTTTCGCCCCCGCGAGCACGTAGGCGGCGACCAACCCCACCAGCACCATCGCGCTGCCCACAAACGAATACAGCGCCAGCTTCATGGCGCCATACTCCTTGCGCGTGGACCCCCAGATGGCGATGAGGAAGTACTTCGGGATGATGGCCAATTCGTAGAAGACGAAGAGCAGGAAGACATCGAAGCTCAGGAACACGCCATACACGCCGGCAATCAGCAAGAGATAGAAGGCGAAGAACTCCTTCGCGCGATGCTCCACATTCCAGGAGAACAGGATCCCGGCGATAGTGGCGATGCCGGTCAGCAGCACCAGCGTCAGGCTGATCCCGTCCGCGGCCAGGTGGTATTCGATGCCGAGGGACGGAATCCAGCGGAGCCGGGTCACGGTGCTGAGCCTGCCCGGGTCCAATGTCGCGGCGCCCGCCAGGGCGCAGGTGAAGCCGCCGAGCGCCGCCAGCAAGGCCACCGCGCGCGCCGCGCCCGGCTTGCCACGCGGCAGCGCCATCAGCACGCCCACGCCGATCAGGGAGATGTAGATCGTCCAGGCGAGCATGGGTGATTAGAACCTGAGCTGCTGCACCATCTTCGCGACGGTGCCGGAGACCACGCCGAGAATGGCCTGCGGGTACACGCCGAGAAGGAACATCAAGGCGATGGCGGGTGCGAGCTTCAACCGCTCGGCCACGGTCAGGTCGGGCCACTTCACCCACCGCGCATTGAGCGGCCCGCTGAACACGCGTTGCAGGATGGTCAACAGGAAGATCGCCGTGATCAACAGCCCGAGCACGGACAGCGCCGTGGCCCAGGTCACAAGCGCAAAGGCGCCCTTGAAGATCAGAAATTCGCCCACAAAGCCGTTCAGCCCCGGCAGGCCAAGCGAAGAAAACAGGGCGATTCCCATAAGCCCGCAGAAGATGGGCGCGGGCTTCCGCAGGCCGCCGAAATCATCCAGCCCGCGCAACCCCCCACTGCGGGCTTCCAACATGCCCACCATCCAAAACAGCGTCGAGGCAGTGATCCCGTGATTGAACATCTGCAGCAACACCCCGCTCAGGGCGGCGCTCTGTTCTACAGCCGGCGCGGCCGCGCCCTGGCCGGGACTCAGCAGGGCGAAGGTCCCGAGCATGCAGTAACCCAGATGGTTGATGGAGGAATAGGCAAGCATGCGCTTCAAATCGCGCTGGGCGAACGCTGCGCCGGCGGAGCAAACAATCGTGATCACCGTCAGCCAGAGCAAAGGCTTCAGCAGCCAGTGCGCCTGCTCCGGGAATATGGGCAGCAGAATGCGTAGGAAGCCATACACGCCCATCTTGGACATCAGGCCCGTCAGCAACATGGTTGTGCCCATCGGCGCCTCGGCGTAGGCCGCAGGCAGCCAGGAATGGAACGGCATCAGCGGCACTTTGACGGCAAACCCGAAGAACGCGCCGGCAAAGAGCAAGCCCGCCAGCCGCCGCGTGGTTAAATCATGCCAGCCGAGGTAAAAGGACAGCCTGGGAATCAGCTCTCCGCTCCGCTCCATATCGGCCAATACCAGGAAGTCGCTCTTGCCGGTCGCCAGCAGGATGGCGACGAAGACGAGCAGCAGGGCCACGCTGCCGGCCATCGTGTAGAGGAAGAACTGCGTCGCGGCAGAAGTTCGCAGCGGGCCGCCCCAGAGCTTTATCAGGAAGAAGGCCGGGATCAGGCTCAGCTCCCAGTAAACGAACCAGTGGAAGAAGTTCAGCGCGGTGAAGGTGCCGAAGAGGCCCGTCTGCAAGAACAGCACCAGCGCGAAATAGCTGGGCACCCGCTCGGCGATATTCCCTGAGGCCAGCATGGCCATGGGCACGACGATCGCCGTCAGCAGCACCATCAGCAGGCCCAGGCCG
>DATKNZ010000410.1:0-10526 GCA_035541055.1 Candidatus Acidiferrum sp.
GAATTGCGAGGAGACCCCCTGCTAACACCGTAGCAATACCGTAGCGCTACCGTGCAGACACGCACGGAGCACCGCCTGCGGGGGCTGAATGCCGGGGTAACGGCCTGCATGGCGGGGAAGCAGGGCAGGATGCCTCTGGAAGTCGGCAGGGACGATGCGTGGTCGGCACACCCACACCGTAACGCCTCCAGCACCTCTCCAGTACCCCTCCAGACCCACACCGGAGGTTCAAATTGAACCTCCGGTGTGGGTCTGGAGGGGTACTGGAGAGGTGCTGGAGGGGCTCCGCCGCTTCAGCCCTGCGGCCGTGAGCCATCGCGTAGGGTGACGTGAGGAGGCGGGCCGCGACGAGGATGGAGGATAGAAGATGGAGGATAGAAGTCCCTCGTTTGCAATGGGTTGGCAAATTGTTCGCAGCAGGGCCGCCGCCACTGCGGCAACCGCAATAGCCTTCGTCTTTGCTTTGAGCTTCACGATGGGTGATTTCTCATGCCGAACGTTCGGGCTCACTGGCGCGGCGCCACTGGCCTTCCGAAGGCAAACAGAACGCGCCAGCCGCGCCCAGTGTAGCCCGCGGGTTAGCGCTTCTTTCGGTTGAACTCATCGCTGCGAGTGTAAAAGTGGTGCGAGCAGGCGAAGTCCTGCCAGAGCATGTCAAAAGCATCCTCGTTCACTTCGATATTGTCCTTCTTGAAGTGCTCACGCAGGAAGTCACGCATCAACTGGCTACCCCGACGGCATGCCTCCTCATCCCGATTGTCGAACGCCTCAGGATGAACCGTCTCCAGGAGGTCGTAGAGCCTGGAACGATATGAATCCGAGAGGCAAATCAGGCCACGCGCTGAGTTCATGCCGGGGTTGCTGGCGAAGAAGGAGTCTGCACAGGCCTCGCAGAAGTGCTGCTTCTCGGTCCCGCGCTCCTCGCCCGTCTCCCCGTAAGTCCTCTTTGTGAGATGCACGGTCGCCTCGTTCTTGTGGCAAGCCTGACAGACCATAACGCTAGACAGTGCTCAGTCAGCGCGTGGCAAGGGCGTCCGGTACGCAATAGGGCGCGAATCCCGCGCTTGCCTGGAGGGCTCTTGTTTGGCGGGAAGTCTCCGGCAGAAAAGGCAACTCCTGAGGCCCCGATCTCATGGGGGAAGCGTGAGACAGCCGGAGAGTATTGTCAATTGGCCAATGTCAACATCCAACATCCAACATCCAACATCCAACATCCAATGAGTGCCACGGGGTCATTGGATGTTGGATGTTCGATGTTGGATGTTGGATGTTCCCCGGTCCCTTGCTCAGGCCGGACTATCGCCTGGTTGTTCCTGTCTCCTCCGGCGGCTGCGGCGTTGGGGAGGCGGAGGAATATATGGCCACCAGGCGCGAGATCAGGACGGCGACGTAGAAGAGGCCGGCGACGGCTTCGGTGATGGCCAGCATCCGGGCGGCGCGGGAGGCCGGCGCAATATCGCCATAGCCGACGGTGGAAAGGGTCATGAAGCTAAAGTAGAACGCGCTGAAACCATCCATGGTAGTGCCGGCCGGCATGGTGAACCCATTCACATTCCAGCGGAAGACGGCCATGTAGAGCGGAGTCCAAAGCAGCCCGAGCAGCAGGTAGCCCGAGAGCCCGGCGCACAGCACGTTGGCATCCACGCGCGGGGCGCGCAGAATGAAGCGGACCAGGTGCCCCACCACAAAGAAGAAGAACAGGGTGGCGGGGACCAGATAGACGAAATGGGAGACCCTGCCTGGGCTCAGATGATTGGCCCATTTTCCGAACAGCGCCGGGGCGAGGAGCAAGAGCGCCACTACGAGCGTGCGGCGGGTGCCGCCGATCGCCACCACGGCGGAGACCATCACCACCGTCAGCAGCGCCGATTCGATCACATCACCGGACGGCAGGTCCTCGATCAAGGGTGCCGTGATCATCAGGATCACAAGCGCGACCAGCAGCTCGATAGCGGAGTAACGGGCCCAGCTCCGCGGCAGCGCCCTGGCCGAGGCCGTCGCGGGCGTTGGACTGGCCGACGGAGGAGCATTCATGGTGGTGTGGGTTTGTGGGTGGCCCTCACGTTGACTCTAACCTGCATCGGGGCCATGGACCTGGCCGGCATGGGAACATCCAACATCCAACATCCAGTGGCTGACCCCGCAACGCTTATTGGATGGTGGATGCTTCCCCGGTTCATGGAAAGCCCCCACGACCTGCGGTCCTGCATCGGGACCATGAACCTGGGCCGGGACCGAAACATCCAACATCCAACATCGAACATCCAACATCCAGTGGCCGACGCCGCAACGCGCATTGGATGTTGGATGTTCGATGTTGGATGTTGGATGTTCCCGCGGTTCATGGAAAGGGTCCTTGTCGGCTTCATTTAGCGAGCTGGTTCAAGGCGTGGGTCATGGGTTCGCTGGAGATGCGTATCAGGCCGCCGAGCGGGCGGTCCAGTTCCATGATCAGGAACACGGCGCCGGCCACGGACAGGGCGGCGGCCATGAGCGCGAGGGTGGTTGTGGCGTTGGGCGGGGCCAGCAGACTGAAGCCCAGGAAGATGATGACCAGCCAGCACACGACAGCTATGAGCAGGGGTTTGGGGATGGAAGGCACCATCTGCGCAAGCAGCAGCATGCGAAGCTGCCCGATGTCCTGCGCCAGGGCTATGGCCTGAGCTTTCGTAGCGCGTTGCAGGTCATCCCGCGGGGCAAGCTGTTGAATGGCGGCGTAGGCTGCGTCGCCCGACACGGCGTTGGGCGACAGGTCCGCGGGCGCGCCCAGACGGTCCGGCCACATTCGCCGGACGCCATCCGCTACGACCGCGCGGAATTGGGCGCGCGCCTCGGCTGTCTCGGGGCCGTAAACGGACAGCACGCGGTCGAGGAACGCTATTTTGGCCGCCATTTGAATGACCTCACCGCGCTCGGTGTCGTAAGTGCCTTTGGCCGAGCTGACCAGCAGGCCCAGGAGCAAGGCGGTCATGGTGGCCACCAGGCCCATCGCGAGCTTCACGGCGTCCCGCGAATCCGCGCTCAGGTGGTGCTCTGGGATTCTCCGCCGCACGGTGCGGCCAATCAGCACGACGGCAATCAGCGCCAGGAGCAGGAGAAGCGAATCCAGCGCGTTGTTCATGGAGGGCTCTTTTGGAGGAGCGTAGCCAGAGCGTTAGCTCCTCGTTGAATGCCCGCCTGTGGCAAGGTCGAGGCGTTGTAGTGCGTTCGCGTGCATCGGCTCGTCCTGGGTCATCCGGTGTTCCGGCGAAGACTAGCAAAGCGCGATGCCGTGCGCAAAGACAATGAACCGAGGGGCGCGTCGCCACAGTCCAGGCTTTCCCCTGGGGCTGGTTGGCGGGGGGTCTGGCTCAGGCCGCATATCTCACATTCCGATGGAAACGGCAACAGTGCGCCGCGTGAGGGCACGCGGCCTACAGGCGAACGGCCCCGCCCCTGTAGGCCGCGTGCCCTCAGGCGGCTTTGGGTGTGAAATATTCAGGTTGGGCCGCGTCCGGTCTCGGCCAAACCTGCCAGCCTATGGCCAGCGCAGGCGGTAGAAGCGGGCCGGATAGCTGCTCCACTGGGGATCACTGAAGAAACTCGAGCCGCCTGCGAGGGCGTTAGTACTTACCGGCGACCATACGGCGCCGGCAAGGTTCGTGCATGCTTCCACCACGACAGAGGCATTGGTTGCCCACGATATGAGGAAACCGAACCCGTTGGTTTGCAGAGCGAAGGCGGGCTCGAAGCTCAGGATCAGCGGGTGCGGCAGGAACCACGGCGCGGTCGAAAGGCCCCCATAGTTTGTGCCCCAGCCCGTAGTCCCGGGCAGGTAATAGACGATGGCGGTGGTGTTGGGAGCGAATACAGTGTAAGCAGTGGTGAGGCTGGGGGCGTTGCCCAGGAAACTCACACTGGTGAGGCCGGTGCAAAAGAAGAACGCCCAGTCCCCGATGCTCGTGACGCTGGCCGGGATGGTGACGCTGCTCAAGCTGCCGCAGGAATCAAAGGCCGAATCCCCTATGTTCGTGAGGCTGTCGCCCAGGGTGAGCGTGCGCAGACCTCCACAACTGTTGAACGCTTCGTCACCAATGCTTCTCACGCCGTTGCCGATGACCGCGTTCGTCAGGCCGGAGCACATGAAGAATGCCCAGTTGCCAATGCTGGTAACCGTATCGGGTATGATGATGGTGGTCAGGCTGCTGCAGGTGACGAAGGCTGAGTCCCCGATAGTTGCGACGTGGTCGCCCAGGGTAATGGTGCGCAGGCCGGAACACGCGTTGAACGCTTCGGCGCCAATGCTCCTGACACCGTTGCCAATGACCGCGTTCGTCAGGGCGGTGCAAAAGAAGAATGCTGACTCGCCGATGTTTGTAACGCTATCGGGCACAATGATGCTGGTCAGCCTGGTACAATCAAGGAACGCCTGCGACCCGATGCTGGTGACTCCATTGCCCACGACGGCATTGGTCAGGCCGGCGCAACCATAGAAGGCAGCGTTTCCCAGGTCGGTGACGCTGTCGGGGATCGTAATGCTGGCCAGCCTGGTGCAAGAGTAGAACGCGCTGTTTCCAATGCTCGTAATGCCGTCTTGCAGGGTGACGTTCGTTAAGCCCCTGCAGGAGCTGAACCCATAAACCCCAAGGACCGTGACGCCAGTCGGAACGGTATAGTCTCCGATCTTGCCGGCCGGGTAGGCGATCAGCGTGGTTTGGGCCTTGTCGAAGAGCACTCCATCCAGGCTGCTGTAGGCGGGATTATTGGAATCTACCAGTATGGCGGGCAGACCGGCGCAGCCAAGGAACGCGCCGGTGCCGACATTCGTGACGCCCGCCCCAATCGTGTAGTTGCCCGCCTTGCCCCCCGGGTAGGCCACGAGCGCGCCCTGGGTTTTGTCGAACAGGATTCCGTCCAGGCTGCTGTAGGCCGGGCTATTGGAATCCACCAGTATCGCCACCAGGCTGCTGCAGCCGAAGAACGCGCCCGTGCCGATACTGGTGATGCCGGCAGGAATGGCGACATTGGTCAGGCCGGCGCAGTGATAGAACGTATTGCTCAGGGTGGTGACCGGCATCCCGATAATGAGAGGCGGGACGCTTACACTGGCGCTGGAACCGGTGTAGCGGGTGACGGTAATGGCGGCGGTGCTGTTTGTCGTGTAGCCGAAATCAAGCGCCCAGAGGGAGGTCGGGCGAGTGCCATAGACGGGTCCCCAGCCCGTCGTTCCATAGGTATAGTAAATGGTGGGCGCGCAGCCCTGGAACACGCTCGAACCCAGGCTGGGGGCGTTGCCCAGGAAGATCACACCCGTCAGCCCGAAGCAGTCTGCGAACACGGAGCTTCCGAGGTTGGTCACGCTAGCGGGCACAGTGACGAGGCTCAGGTTGAAGATGTCTTCAAACGCATAGTTTCCGACACTGGTGACAGGATAGCCGTTTGTGGAAGCGGGGATCGTTACTACTGCGCCCGAGCCGGTGTACTTGGTAATGGTGACCGCGCCATTTGTCACGGTGTAGTTGAATTGCGCTTGAGCCAGGTGGTGCATGCACAAGAGTGCCACCAGGGTCAGGATTGTCGCGGGATGCAGCACGTTGATCTTCATTCCGATTACTCGAGTATTACCAAGCCGTGTCCGTGACTGTCAATCATAAGCCTTCACTACTGATGGGCTGGGGCGTATGCTGGCAGTAGCACCGGAGCGCAGCGGTCCTCAGGCGCAGCAACCTGGAGTAGCCGGGCGCGCTGCCAGCATTGGACGCTGCTGCGCCCGAGGACGGGCGCTCTCCGTCGCAAAGGAGCTACTGTGAAAGTTGGAGGACGCGAACAATCATTGGTTGCTCTCTGCCTTTGAGGGTGAGGGTGCGGCGTTCCAGGTCACCGAAGTCCTGTGCCGCGAGCCCGGCAAGCTCTTCCGTGACGAGGATCTCGCCCGGCGCCGCTGCGCCTTGCAGCCGGGCCGCCACGTTCACCGTGTCTCCGATGGCGGTCAAATCCACGATCTGGGCGCTTCCCAGGTTGCCGACGAAAGCCGGGCCGGCATGGATGCCGATGCCAATCGCCAGGGGCGATGCGGAGGTCGCGTCGTTGATTTGCCGCATGAGCTGGGCGGTCGCGCGCACGGCTTTCAGCCGGTAATTGGGCCCGGCGACACCCGGGATGAACAGCGCCATCACCGCGTCGCCCAGGAGTTTGTCCACGAGTCCGTCGTGGTGGATCACCGTTTGGATGGCCGTCTGGTAGAACCGGTTCATGGTGTTCGCGAGCTGCGCCGGCGGCAGCTTTTCGGCAAAGCCGGTGTAGTTGCGGACGTCGGCGAAGAAGACGGCGATATCGGTCTCGGCTCCGCCGGGAGGCAAGCGCTCGCAACAACGCGCGCAGAGGTTTGGATTCTTGCGTGAAGGCGCCCAGCCCAAGCCGCGCATCACGGCTCCGGCGACACCCCCAAAGGGCACGTAGCATATCTTGCAGCGCGGAGGTGACGGCAACAACGGGAAGAGGCGCCGCGCGGCCCCTTCGAGCCGATGGCCGCGTTCGAGATACTCACGCCACCATTGCTCGTTGGCAGGCGGCCCGTTCGTCACGGCATCCTGCACGGGAAGCCTTCCGCCGATTGGTTTCAAGGGGCAAACGTCGCCTCGCGCTGAGTCACAGTCAACGCGTCGTGGCCTGGCGACGGGCGTCCGAACCCGCCCGGCCCGTGGCCTTGACAAATGCGTGTCGGCGGGCAGCAGGCTGCCCAAGCCTTTTACTCCATTTTAATGCTTCCCATCCCGCTTTTTATTACTCCGGCGGACGGAGGTGATGGACGTTCGCGTCGTGAAGACAGACCACATGGGTAGAATCACCTGGTATGCAAACTCACGGGCGGGGTTGGAGCCCCGTGTTCGAAGCCAGAACGGGCGCCTGGCCCGCACTCCGGGCCGCCGGCTTGTTCCCGGGCAAGGCATCTGTGCGAACGGTGCAAAGCATGCCGAGGTCAAGCCCGAGCGCGACAGCGCGGATGAAAGCGGCGTCACGCCGACAGGAGTGATCCTTGTCCCCGTGGACTTTTCGCCCGCCTCGCTGGACGCGGTGCGCGTGGGCGTGAGCATGTCGCGGCACGCCGGCGCGAAGCTGGTTCTGTGTCACGCGATTCTCCCCAGAGTAGTCCCCTTCGGCCCAGCCTCGCCGCCGTGGGTGGAAAAGGCCCTCCGCGAGGAGGCTTTGACGGAGATGGAGCCGGCCCTGAAGCTGGCGAATGAAGCCGGCGTAACCGTAGCTTCCGTGATCGAGGATGGAAGCCCCGCGCAGGCGATACTGAGAGTTGCCCAGAGGCTCGATGCCGACCTGATCATCCTGGCTCCTCGTGAGCATGGACGCTGGTCCCGGCTATTTTCCGGCCCGACTACGGTCGAGAGGATACTACGCGACGCCGAGAGCCACGTGATGATCCTGCGCACGTCCCCGAATTAGGGCGCAGGCGGAGTAATCCCCATTCAGGCATTTGGCTGAACGTTCATGAAGACGCAAAACAACCGCTGGAAGCTCGCGCTGGTGCTGTTGGTAATCGCCTGGTCGTTTTACGAAATGTATCCGCCGACCGGCCGAAGCCTCGCGAAGCAATTCCAGGTCACCGCCATGCGCAAGGACGCTGAATTCGCGGCTATCGTGAACCGGGAGCAAGCCTTCCAGCGCGAGCGGCCCGAACGCCCATTCGCCAACCTGAAGGAAGCGGTCGGCACGAACGATATCTCCCGCTATTTCCCCGCCTTTGCGGTCAAAGACCAGGCGAATCCCACCCAGGCGATCTTGAATCGCCTGCAGCAGCAGGCTGCGGGCAAGATCAAGCTCGGCCTGGACCTGCAAGGCGGCACGTCTTTCCTGGTTGGGATAGATACCAACCACCTGGCGGCGGACACCAACGCCAGCCTGCCCCATGCCGAGCGGGTGAATCAGGCCCTCTCCCAGGCCGCCGAAGTGCTGCGCAAGCGCGTGGACAGGTTTGGGGTGGCCGAGCCCGTGATCCAGCCGGCTGGCAGCGACCGCATCCTGGTCCAACTGCCGGGCCTGTCCGATTCCGACAAAGACAGCGCCCGCGCCCAGATTCAGAAGGCGGCCTACCTCGAGTTCCGGCTGGTGGCGCCGGACAGCGACAGCCTCGTCGAACAGGGGACGACCGAACCCGGCTACGAGTTTCTGCGCCATCCGCACAAGGCATCCGACGGGAGGGACGTGCCGGGCTACCTGGTCAAGAAGCGACCGGAGCTTACGGGCAAGTATGTGAAGGCGGCGTTCGTTGTGCGCGACCAGTTTGGCCGCCCCGAGATCAATTTCACCCTGACCCCGGATGGGGCAGCGATCTTCGGCGATGTCACGCGGGAGAATGTGCATCGGCAACTGGGCATTGTTCTGGACGGTGAGCTGCAGTCGGCGCCGGTCATTAACGGCCCGATTGAGGGCGGGAATGGCCAGATCACCGGCCAGTTCACGGACCAGGAGGCGCACGCCTTGGCCAACGTCCTCCAAAACCCCCTGCAGGTGCCGGTCAGCATCCGTTCCGAGAGCAGCGTGGACCCCACCCTGGGCAAGGATACGATCCGCAGCGGCATCTCCTCCGCGATCTACGGCACAATCGCGGTGGCAGGGTTCATGGTGGTCTATTACCTGTTCGCCGGCTTCGTGGCCGACATCGCGCTGCTCACGAACATCATCATCCTGCTCGGCGTCATGTGCTCGGTCGGCACCACGCTCACCCTGCCGGGCATCGCGGGCGTCGTCCTGACCATCGGCATGGCTGTGGACGCCAACGTGCTGATTTTCGAACGCATCCGGGAGGAGCTCTCCAAGGGCAAGTCTCTGCGAGGCGCGCTGGCGGCCGGTTATGAGCGGGCATTCCGCACGATCTTCGACTCGCACGTCACGACCCTTATCTCTTCGATCATCCTGATCTACATGGGCACGGGCCCGATCAAGGGCTTCGGCGTCACGCTCACCATCGGCGTCGCCGCCAGCCTGTTCACCGCCCTGGTGGTCACACGCCTCATCTTCGACTTCCTCCTGGCCAGGGGCTGGCTGAAGTCGCTGCCCATGCTGCATCTCATCCGGGCCGCGAACTTCAACTTCATGAAGTTCTCCAGGTTCGCGTTTGTTGGCTCCCTGGCGCTCATCGTCGTGGGCCTGGGGTATGGCATCTTCGACCGCGGCAGGAATGTGCTCGGCATCGACTTTGCAGGGGGCGATAACCTCGTTCTGCGGTTTGCTCAAAAGGTGGAGCCGGACAAGCTGCGCGCCGCCATCGCGGGCCTGGGAGTGCCGGAAGCGCAGATTCAATTCCAGCGCGACCTGGCCCGCGGCGCGGAGACCCTGCGCATCACCTCGCCCTACGGCACCGGTGATCGGATCAGCGCGGAATTGGGCAAGCTCTTCCCGGCGGCGAAGTTTGAGCAACTCAGCCTGGAGAAGGTGGGTCCGACCATCGGCGCCGAGATTATGCGCACGGCCATCATCGCCAGCCTGCTTTCCATGCTGGGCATTTTGATATACGTGGCCGTTCGCTACGAGTTCTCCTTCGCCATCGGAGCCATCGTGGCCGTCGTGCACGATATCCTGCTGACCCTGGGGTGCTATTGCCTCACCGGGCTCTTCGGCGAAGGCCGTCAGTTCAACGCCACGATGGTGGCCGCCGTCCTCACCATCATCGGCTTCTCGCTCAACGACAAGGTGGTGATCTTCGACCGGATTCGCGAGGATCTGAGGCTCGGCGTGAGCGGCAGCTTCCGGGCTATTATCAACCAGGCGCTGAACCAGACCCTGAGCCGCACGATCATCACCTCGGGCACCGTATTCCTGGCGACGCTGGCGCTCTTCATCTTCGGCGGTGGCGCCATCAACGACTTCGCCTTCACGTTCCTCGTGGGGATCATCACGGGCACCTATTCGAGCATCTACATCGCCAGCGCGTTCGTCTTGTGGTGGCACGAACGCGGGCGGCGGAAAACGGTCGCGGCGCCCGCTAGCGCAGCTCCGGTTATGGTGGGGGCCCCGTTCGCTGCCGCGCAGCCGCGCAAGGCCGCCTGAACACGCTTTTAGGAGAACACACGCATGAAAACACTCGCTAGTATCAACATTGCCCACGAGATGGATGCCATGAGGATGGACCGGGACTGGGCTCCCAAGCCTTCCTCCCCCGCGCGGAAGCAGCAATTGGATAGTCTGGCCGCGCGCGTCTGGGCGCATCTCACCTGGGGCCGATGGACCGCCATCGTGCTCTTTGTTGTCGCCCTCATCGCTGCCCTTTGGCTCAAACACAACTGGGCGAATGCCGCGGCCGGGTGACCCGCGTCGTGGCTGCCTGGACGGCAATGCGCAACCATGCCTGGGCACTGCTATGTAAGTTGAAACCTGACCCCTTAGCTGTGCTCATTGACAAGGACCGGGGTGTGCGCCGGCTGCTGCGCTCCATTCTCGAATCACAGGGCTACAGGGTCTTTGAAGCCGAAAGTGGCGCAACCGGTTTGGCCGTGGCGGCAGAGCGCAAGCCGGACGTGATCATCCTGGAGCTCGCG
>DATKNZ010000411.1:0-15246 GCA_035541055.1 Candidatus Acidiferrum sp.
CGGCCAGACACAGGACGATGATGATTAAAGCCCGCCAGGCGTGGTGCTTCCGCCGGCGCGGTTGTTCCTGCCTTGGGGCCGGGCTGTCCGCGCCTTCCCTTCCGGGGGCTGGGTCTTCCTGCTCTCTCATTGGCTTCGGCTCGGGTTCTGAGCACCCCCACCTCGTCGTCTTAGGGTAGGGCTGCCCGGACCGGATTCCAGTGGGGTAAACCCCGCACCCGGAGCCAGATGGCGGGATCATGAAGCCGGAGTTGCAAAAGCCAGGAACGCAACCAAGGTACGATAGAGGAGTTTTGTGGCGGAATGAGCGAAGGAGAGGAGACCCTTAGCCGGGCGGCGCTCGCGGGCGGCCCGTGGCAGAAAACCTGCAACCGGGGAAGCTGATGCAACACTTCGCAACCTGGCGTCCTCATCCCTGGCATGGCCTGCCCGCCGGGCCCGACCCGCCGTCTCTGGTCAATGCCTACATTGAAATCACCCCGTTCGACCTGGTGAAATACGAGCTGGACAAGGTGACGGGCTACCTGCGGGTTGACCGCCCGCAACCCACCTCATCGCTTCCGCCCACGCTCTACGGCTTCATCCCCCGCACCTATTGCGGCGCCCGCGTGGCGGCTCTCTCCAAGCAAGCGCAGCAGGGCGACGAGGACCCCCTGGATATATGCGTGTTAACGGAAAGGCCGATTGGCCGGGCGGAAACGCTCCTGAGCGCTCGGGTAGTCGGCGTGCTACGCGGCATTGACCATGGCCGCGCGGACGACAAGATCATCGCCGCCTTGCAGTCCGACCCCCTCTGGGGAGCGACGCAGGACATTGGTCATTTGCCATCCATCCTGCTGGAAAGGCTGCATCATTATTTCGACACCTATAAGCTCGTCGCCGGCCAGGCCAATACCATGTTGGTCGTCGGGCAGGGCGGGCGGGAAGAAGCCCAGCAGATCGTGCGCGCCGCCATGGCGGATTACGAGGAATGGCGCGCGCACAACGCCCCGGAGCCTGAACCTTGATTCCCTGGGGGAACCCGGCTTTCGGCATCTCCGGCACAGACCCTATAGAGCCGGCAGCCTTGCCGGGTCAGCGTGTTGGAATGAAGAGGATTCTGGTGATACTCGGAATGGCTGCGCTGCTTGCGGGCTGTGGTCAAAGCAATGGAACGGGCAACGATAACGGCGCGGGCACGGGCAACGGCGGCGGGGGAGGAACCTCCGGGGGTAGCGGCGGCTCGCAGCAGGGTGCGCCGGGCTCGCCCGGCAGAAGCTCTCAAGGCAGCGGCGGCGGCGCGAACTCGGGCGGCAACGGCGCCGGACACTAGGGGTCGGGGCCGTAACCACCCGGCCCCGGGCCGGCCAGGCACGGTATTGCACGCGTGCCACTCCGGGCAGACCCCGGTGTGTCTCCCATGGGGATCGATCCCCATGGGAGATACACCGGCATAACCCAGGGGTCATGCCGGGAAAGCGCGGTCCAGGCGCCACCCGGCCAGGGTCCGTCTGGAACGGCCCCCAGGGCTGCCGCAACGCCGGTTTCCGGTGAAGAAACCCCTGCGCTGACTTGGGGCGATTCAAATACTGGAGCCAGCCTCCCGCGTGCCCGCGATGGCCTTGCTCCCCTCCGCCGCGGCAGGGCTGCCCGCCGGAGTTGACAACTTTATTGTGCAGTTGCACAATAACAGGTACAACCTGGGCGAAAGGGACTTATGGCAGGGGTATATGGCAGTATCGAGCTGGCCGCTGAAAGCAGGAAAAGCGATGACGGTTGTCGGCAGCAAGGCCAGAGAAAGGCGAGGTCGGCTATGAACATCAGAGGAGCGGTTGCATTAATCACCGGGGCCGCGGGCGGCATTGGGCGGGCGCTGGCACTGGAGTTGGTCAAACGCAAGGCCGCCGGCCTGGCGCTCGTGGACCAGAGCGAAGCCGTGCAGCAGGTCGCCAAGGCGATGAACGACCTCGTAGGGAGCGCTGTGGCTGCAGGCTACAGCGGAAACGTGACCGACGCCGCCTTTCGGGCGCGGGTCTATGAGGAGACCGCCAGCCGGTGCGGGAGAGTCAACATCTGCGTGCCCGCGGCGGGCATCACGCGCGACCGCCTGGCCGTGAAGGTGGACAAGGAAACCAACGCCGTTGGGGTTTACCCGGATGAGATGTTCCGGCTGGTCATCGAGGTGGACCTGATCGCGCCGGTGTATTGGGCGATAGAGATGGTCGCCGGGATAGCCCAGGACCGCGCGCGACGGGGCCTGAAGCGCTGGGAACCAACGGAGCCGTTGCAGGGGGCGGTCGTGTTCATCGGGTCGGTGTCCTCGCTAGGCAATAAAGGGCAGGTGGCTTACGCCGCCGCCAAAGCCGGGCTGGAAGGCGCCGCCGCCACGTTGGCGATGGAGGCCGTGTTCCACGGGGTGCGCTGCGGGGTCATCCATCCGGGTTACACCGATACGCCGATGGTGCGCGCGCTGGGGGAGACCTTCATCCGCGAGAACATTGTTCCCCGCACGCAGCTCCGGCGGTTGATCCAGCCCGAGGAGATTGCGGACGCTATCTGCTTCATGATCTCCAACGCCGCCGTGAGCGGTTCGCTCTGGGCCGACGCGGGCTGGCATCCCTCGGCTTAGCCCGCGCCTTTCACTCAGGCCCGTTCCATGTATTTCCCCGTGCGGGTATCCACTTTGATCTTCTCACCCGTCTTGATGAATAGGGGGGCCTGCACGGTGATGCCCGTCTCCAGGACCACCGCCTTTTGCACGTTATTGGCGGAATCCCCGCGAATGCCCTCCGGCGCATCCGCCACCTTCAATACCACGCTGGACGGCAGCTCGATGGTTACAGCTTTCTCCTCGACAAAGGTCACGGTCACCTGTGAGTTCTCCACCAGGTAGTTCCTGGCATCCCCGATGATCTCCGGCGTCAGCGTCACCGTCTCATACGTCTCCGGGTCCGAGAACACATAGTCCTGTCCATCCTTGTAACTGAACTCCATTTTGCGCGTAACCATGGGCACAACGTCAATGCGTTCGGTCGAGCTGAAGCGCACGTCGGAAGACCGGCCGCTGCGGATGCTTCGCAGGGTCGCCTGCACGAAGGCCCGCAAGTTGCCTGGGGTGCGATGCTGGCTATCCAGGACCACGCAGATGTCGCCGTTGTAACTAATCGCCATCCCGCGGCGAAGGTCGTTTGCTGTTGCCATATCTAGTAGATCAAATCAATGCCTGCCCGGCATCGAGCGCCAGGGGCCGACCAAGATAGCGAACCCTGCACTCAAAGCAAGCTCCGTTGGGCGGTTTTCGGCTTTGACGGCCAGGCGGCATCCAGCTACAAGTCTGGCATGGTTCCCAGGGGCAGCCGCTTGGTTTGGGCACCTTGTCGCGGATATGGCTGATGCTATCGTAATGCGAGATCAATGAGCGCCGATAAGCCACTGAAGATGGTCACGTGCAGCGGCTGCGAGGCCAAAGTGTTCATCCCCGGCGACCTCCCCCCACTCGCATCCGTGCCGTGCAGCAAGTGCGGGCACGCCATCATGATGCCCATGCAACTGCGCCAGTTCGAACTGCGCAGCAAGATTGCCTCCGGCGGGCATGGAAAAGTCTATCGCGCGTTCGATACCGTGCTGGAGCGCCTGGTCGCCATCAAGCTCATGCGCCGGGAGATCGAGAATGACCCGGTCGCCCTGGAGTCCTTCTACCGCGAGGCGCGGGCCTGCGCGTCCCTCAACCACACGAACATCATTCACATCTATTCCTTCGACGAGTTTGAGGGCCAGCGTTACCTCGTGATGGAGCTGGCGGACCGCGGCAGCCTCGATACTCGCATCGAGAAGCAGCAGCGCCTGGCGGAACTCGAGGTCCTCGACATCGGCTACAAGATCGCCTCGGCCCTGGACATGATCCTCAAGCACAACCTGATCCACCGCGATATCAAGCCCGGCAATATCCTTTTCGATGCGGACAACGAGCCCAAGCTGATTGATTTCGGCCTCGCGCGCCGCGTGGATGCGGATCAGGAATCCGGCAATGTGACCGAGGGCACACCGTACTACGTCGCTCCCGAGAAGATCAAGCGCGAGCGCGAGACGCCGTTGTCGGACATGTACAGCCTCGGCTGCACGCTGTATCACGCCCTGACGGGGCACGTGCCGTTCGAGGCGCCGACCGTGGAAGAGCTGGTCGCGGCGCACGTGCACACCGCCCTCACGCCGCCGAACCTGGTGGTCCCGGAGATCACGCAGCCCACGAGCGACGTGCTGGTCAAAGTGCTCGCCAAGAACCCGTCCGACCGCTACCTGAGCTACGACGAGCTGCTGCTGGCCCTCTCGAGCGCCCGCAGCCAACTGCTCATTCAGCAGACCACCCAGGCCAACGTCGGCAAGGCAAGCAAGAGCAAGACCAGTTGGTGGCGGCGGTAGGGCGCGGCCTGCGTGCCTTAAATGGGTCACCGGGGCGGACGAAGGTCCGCTCCCTCACCTGTGAACTGCCTGCCCGAACGGGGCGCGTCCCGGCTACTGCTTCTGAGGCTGCTCTTTCTTCTTCGCGCTGGACGCGGAATCGGGTTTCGGCCCAAACCTCACCGACGTCGCCATCATATTGCCATCCTCGCCCGGCTTAACGAAGCCGGCAGCCTCTTCGCCGACGACCCCGTCAGCAAGGGTGGCGGGCTTACCCGCTTTGGTGATCCTGGTTTGGGAAGTGATCTGGTAAACGGACTCCCCCACCTTGATGGTCTTGGCGGTCTGGTCCACCGCCGCCAGCTTGCCATGGAAGGGGTGACCCTTTTTCCTGGCCGAGGCGTCGCTCTGGTCGGATGCTCCCGCCTTGGCAGTCGCCGGTTGCTTGTTCGTGGTCTGGGCCATGAGCTGGAGCGGCGAACTCCAAAGGGCCGACGCGAGCAGACCGACCGCCGTGGTGTTTAGGATACGTTGTAGCATAGTGTTATCGGATTGGTTGTAATGGTAAACCCGGCCTTACGTTTACCAGCTTGCCGCGGCAAGGCAAGCGATTTGTCACCTCACCAGGCAGGGTTCGCCAGCAGCGAGGTCGCATTGCGCGCCAGATCGTCCGCAAGCAGGGGCAGTGCCTGGCGCTCGGCGCTGGTCAGGTTCGACCCAACCACCACGAGCGTTGAGCCGGTCACCCGCTGGCCGTTGAGCAGCAGCTTGCCCGAGCCCCGCTCGCGCGCAGTCACCACCGCCATCATCTTCACGCTATAATCGGTGACCGTGAGCGCGTCGCTGGGTTGGAAAGCCAATGGGATGCGCACGTAGTTCACGATCGTGCCGCTCACAATGATGTCGGCGTCGCCGTGCGTCGCCAGCTTGAACGTGCCATCGCGCTGTATCTCGCGGCGCATCTCGGCGGTGACTGCCTCCGCCAGGTGAGGCTCCATCGTCTGGTTGGAGAAGGGCATGATCTCAACCGACTTGGCGCCCGCGGTCGTACCGCTGACCGGGCCGAGTCGGTAGCCCGCGCAACCGCAGAGCGCGGCCACCCCGAACCAGAGCGGCAGACGCCAAAGCCGGTCCATGCTATTTGCTGGCCTGCTGGGTCCGCCGTTTCAGCTCGTCCAGGCGCTGGCGCGCGGCGGCCGCATAAGGCGATTCGGGGTCCTGCACCAGCACTTCGTTGTAATAGACGAGGGCGCCGTTCCACCGCCGGTAGCGTTCGTAGAACTTCGCCGTCTCAAAGCTGCCTCGGGCTTGCTCGCGCTTCAGCGAGGCAATGATCTTCTGCGCCTCGGGGACGCGCGAGTCATTCGGGTAGAGGGTGATGAACTCGGTGAAGGAAGCGATGGCCTTTCCTGCCGCGCCCTGGTCGTATTCGGCCCCCTGGGCCTCCTTCTGATGGCTCAAACCGGCGTGGAAGATGGCATCGGCGGCAACCTGCGGGCGGTCGTTGTAGCGGTCGGCAGCCAGCTCATAGGCTTTGACGGCTTGCGGGTAATCGGCCTGCTTGTCCCGGGTCGTGCCCACTTTCATCTGCGCCTGGGGCCCGACGTCGCTGTAAGGGCCGTTCTTGACAACCTTCTCGTACATGCTGGCCGTGCGGTCCATCGCGGCGGAAATCCAGGGCGGCACCGGCACGTAATTCCACAGCCTGAACCATTCCCCGGCGAGGTATTTGTTCGTAATCTGGTACTGCCGCTCCAGGATCTCCTCGTAGTTGGCGACCTTGGGGTATTTCTCCAGCATCGTCTGGTATTCGTTAAACGCCCGTTCGTCCATGCCCTTGGCCTCGTAGCAGCGGGCCAGGAGGTAATGGGCTTTGGGGGCATAGTCGGACAATGGCCAGACCTGCACCACGCGGCGCGCCGCCTTGAGCGCCAGACTGTAGGCCCTTTTGTCAAAGGCCGCCTGGGCGACCTCCAACTGGTCCTTGGCCCGGGCTTGAACCCACTTGCCTTCGCCTCCGGCGGGCTCATAAGTCCACCCCTCACCGGGCCGGTAAATCAGCGGAGCCGGGGCCACGAAGGGGAAGGCCACCAGGATAGCCGCAACCAGCAACAGGCGAACACACTGCCGACTCATGCGTGCACCCTAGCCAAGCCGTTCAGGTGAGTCAAGCAGGAGCGCGCGCTCCGGAGCGAGCCCGTCCTCGGGCGCAGCAGCCTCCCCTACTGGCAACGCGCCCAGCTATGGTGCGCCCGGGGACGGGCGCACTCCGGTGCGCGCTCCGGAGACCGCCTACCCGCGATAGATCACCATGACCCCAAAGTCGGTCAGCAGCTTCTGAGTGCCGATGTCCAGGTGGCTGTAGCTGAGCGTCGTGATGCTGATGACATTCGACTCGCCGATCTTGGCCAGGAAGGTTGACACGACGTCGTCGAACTTGTCGTGCCCCACCTCGATGCAGTCGGTGTGCTTGATTGTCCGGACGCGAATCTTCTTGTCCGTCTCTTTAGCTGCGGCTTCCAGCGGCACCAGTGGCTTGGTGATCAGACTCTCAGCCGGGGTCGAATGCACCGGGACCTTCAAATGCATTTCCACCCTGGCGGCCGCCGACGAGGCAATGGGGTTGACGGGATGGACCTCGAACCGCGGCGCCCCCCCACCTCCGTCCCCGCCGGTGGAGGCGGTGACGGGTTCCGGGGCTGGGATGACGATGAGTTCATTGCATGAGGGACAGCGGATCTCCGTACCGGCTCCCGAGCTATCTACGGCCAATTCCTGCTCGCATTTCGGACAGTTAAAGATGACGTCCATAATAGGGGCCTTTCATTTTCGGAATCTGCGCCTCCGATGCTAACATCTGAGAGCGGCGTGGCTAGGAAAAAATGCGGCTCGCGGGCTCGCGGTCCGCGGGCCTCTCCCCGGCTGGTAGTGCGAGACCCCAATTGACCCTGCCGGGCCACACGGGAGGTTGAAGGCAGATTAGGAAACATCGCTGCATGAGAAGCTGTAGGTGGGTCCGGTGAGGTGGTCTCTTGGCCGCTGATGAATGCCGGCGAGAACAGTACACAAGCCGCTGCTGCGCTCCCCAGCCGGCGGGAGTTCAGCAGCCGGGTTTGGACCGCGACGTTCATTGCGACCTTCGTGGTCGGCGTCATCCTCCTGCTCTGGCGGGCGTATGAAGTGGCCCTGCTGCTGTTTGCCGCGGTGTTGTTCGCGATCCTGCTGCGCACCCTCGCGGATTGGGTGGCGCGCTTCACCCATCTTGGTTCAGGCTGGTCGCTCGCCGTCGCGGTCTTCGGGCTGGTGGTCCTGCTTGGGCTGACGGTTTGGCTGCTGGCGGCCCCGGTTTCGCGCCAGGTGACCGAGCTCACTGACCAGTTGCCCAAAGCGCTCCAGGCCATCGAGGGCGACCTTCAGCAGCATCGCTGGGGCCAGGCCGTGCTGCGGCAAATGCAGAACCCCAGCGGCATCCTGACCCAGGCCGGCGGCGCCATCAAGCGGCTGGAAACGGTCTTCTCCGTAACCGCGGAAGGGGTGATTGATATACTGGTCATCCTGTTCTGCGGTATTTACCTGGCTGCCCAGCCGGGGCTCTACCGGGACGGGTTCCTGCGCCTGCTGCCTTTCGCGAAGCGGCCGCGGGCCAGAGTGGTGTTGGATGAGATTGGCTGCGAGCTGCGCCACTGGCTGTTCGGGCAGGTCATCGCCATGACCACCATCGGGGTGCTCACCTGGCTGGGGCTGGTTATTATCGGTGTTCAAGCGTCCGGCGTGCTGGGGTTATTGGCCGGCGCCCTGGACTTCGTTCCCGTCGTCGGCCCCTGGGTGACCGGCATCCTCTCCTGTGCCATTGCTCTGCTCAAGAGTCCCATGCACGCGGTGTACGTGGCTCTGCTGTTCGTCGGCCTGCACCTGATTGAGGTGCACCTGCTCATCCCCATTATCCAGCGGCGCGCCACACGGCTGCCGCCCGTTCTCGCCATCCTGGCCATGGTCCTGTTCTATACGCTGTTCGGCTTCCTCGGGCTGTTCTTGGCCATCCCCCTCCTCGCGCTGACCCTCATAGCGACCCGCGCCTTGTATGTCGAAGACGTCGTCGAGCGGCGGCCCCTGACCAGCATCGTGCTGCACGCCCCGGGAGACACCGGCCAACAGGCGGCCTCCGAGCACTGACGCCAGGAGAAGTTGTGGAGCGCCCCGTTTTGCCTGTGACGGCCGTGTCTCCGGCTGGATTCAGCAGGCGGCAGCCGGCTTGCAAAGTAGCTGCGCAGTCAAAGCGGATGGTTGCCTGGGCGCGGCTTTCAGCGCGCGATCCAGTAGAGAGCCGCTGCCAGCGCGGCGGATGCGACCACGCCGGCGGCAATAGACCACCAGAAAAACATACGGCGCTTCCGTCGCAGAGCCCTGCCGCCCATTCCCGGCAGCAGGTAGAAACGTTCGTGTTGCTTGTTCTTCGCGAAGCCAAACACAGGCCGAATTTAAACCCATTGATGACACCAGAAGCCGCTGCTTGTGAACAGCAGAAAATGGGCCCAATCCCGGCCCGAGGTAAGTGGCCTTCAACCCGGCGGCCAGCCCATGCGGCGTCCGCCCAGGATATGGCAATGCAGGTGGGGCACGGCTTCGCCGGCGTCCGGCCCGTTGTTGAAGATCAGGCGATAGCCGCCCTGCTCCAGGCCGAGTGATCTGGCCACCTCCGCCGCCTTGAGCAGCAGATGCCCCAGCACCTGGTGGTCCTCGGGCTTTGCCTCGGACATGCGTGAGATGGGTTTCCGGGGAACAATCAATACGTGCGTCGGCGCTTTCGGGTTGATGTCCCGGAAGGCCACCACCAGCTCATCCTCGTAAACAATCTGCGCCGGCACTTCCTTCGCGGCGATTTTCTCGAAGAGAGTCTTGCTCATGCGTTAGTTGGCGGCTTACTCGACCAGCAGCGCGACGTTCACCGGCCCCGGCTCGGCGCTGAGGCATTCGCGGAGAAAAGCGACGATCTGGCCTTCCAGCTCCTGGCAGCGCAGGCCCCAGCGGTGCGCGCCGACCAGTTGCTTCACGCAGCCGCGCAGGCCGTGGAAGCGCAGCACCTGCGGCCGTTGCTCGAGGCCCCGGCGCAGTTCCAGCCGCAGCCGCGGGAAGAAGAGCAGCTCCCGACCTTCGCCGACCTCACGGGCCAGCCCGCAAAGGTCGGCCTCCGCCACACCCGGACGGCTGTCGCGCGGGATGGCAGGCGCCGTGACCGGGGCGAAGTTCCGCAGGACCTTCTCCAGCGCCCCCGCAAATTCGCCCAGGGTGATGGTCTGCTGTCCCAGCTCGTGCTTGAAATAGTGGAACACCGCGCTCGCCGCGTGGTGAACAAGCTCCGGATCGAACGACTCCAGGCTCGGCGCGGTCATCTCATCCATCGCCATCTCCGGCGAGTAAGGCACGCTCTCGCCCGAGGCGGTGCGAAACAGCAGGCACTCGGAGGCGAGGGCAATCATGACTTGCTCACCAGGCTGTTGACCTCCTGCACAAAGTCGGTCGCCTCCTGGAACCGCCGATACACGCTGGCGAAGCGCACGTAAGCCACCTCGTCTATTTGCCGCAAGCCATCCATAACCATTTTCCCAATAATCTCGCCCGGCACCTCACGGTCATACTTGTCCGTGATCTCAACCACGATCTTCTCGACCAGATCCTCGATTACCTTCGAGCCGATGGGCCGCTTCTGGCAGGCCTTTTTGATCCCCGCCATCAGCTTGTCCCGCGAGAATTCCTCGCGTCGCCCGTCCCGCTTAAGCACCATCAAACCGTCAGGCTCCACTTCCTCATAAGTGGTGAACCGATACCCGCATCCAGTGCACTGCCGGCGGCGGCGAATGGTAGCGCCCTCGCGGGAGGCGCGAGAATCAATAACCTTATCATCCTGGCAGCCGCACTTGGGGCATCGCATATAAGCCTGGCCACTCCTAATAGTGGCTGAGCGTGTTGTACCACACAACGCGTTGGGGAGTCAAGCCCCACAGCATCAAGATTTTATGCCCTTCATTCCCGTGGCCTCCACTCAGTCCCCCCAGTGATTATCCGGTGATATGCCGGTGTGTCTCCCATGGGGCCCGGGCCACATGGGAGACACACCGGGCAATCACGCGGGCCTCGGTAGGGCCACATCCCAATGGAGGGCTAGAAAACCTGGGGAACGCCCTCTTCGAGCATCCGGACGCGGCTCGTAAGGCCCTCCTGGGCAGCGAGTTGCCGCAGCCAGCGCGGAGGCTCGTCCAGGTCCTCGAAGGACAGGCGGAAGGTGCCGTAATGCATGGGCACTAACCATCGTGCCCGCAAGTCCTTAAACACCTTGATGGCTTCGTCCGGACCCATGTGCAGCTTGCGGAAGGATTCCGGGTGATACGCGCCGATGGGCAGCAGCGCGATCTCGGGCCGGCAACGCTTGCGGATATCCTTAAACCCCTCGAAATAAGCGCTGTCCCCCGCGTGATAGATGCGCCGACCCTGGTGTTCGAGCACGAAGCCCCCATAGCCGCGATGGAAATCCCGCAGGACCCGGGCACCCCAGTGCTTCGAGGGCGTCAGCGTCACCTTCCAATCGTGGTGCGAGAAACTCTCCCACCACTCCAGTTCGACGACGCGGCCAAACCCCAGGTCGAAGGCGAGGTCGCTGGTGCCCCAGGGCATGATGCCGATCTTCGGGTGCGGCAGCCGCCGCAAGGTGGGCTTGTGGAAATGGTCGAAATGCGCGTGGGTCAGCAGGACCACGTCAATGGGCGGGAGGTCCTGAATCTTCAAGCCGGACCGTTTGATGCGTTTCAGCAGGAAGAGCCAATTGGCGAAGTTGGGGTCAATCAGGACGTTGAGGTCGGTGAACTGCAGGAGGAACGAGGCGTGGCCGATCCAGGTGATCGCCACCTGGCCATAGGCGAGCTTGGGGAAGGCCGGCCGCAGCGGCTGGCCCGTGCGGCGGGTCAGCAGCGCCTTCCAGACCATCTCGCGGAAGAAGGTCCGCGGGTTAAAGTGCTTCGCCGGGGTAAAGTCCTTGAACGAGCGCGGTAGCGGCTGGCGCGCGGTGGCGGGGCGATACGAGGGGCGCTTCAAGCCTGCCTCATACCTTCTTGGGCACGACAAACGGCTTCCGGTAATCGCGGGTCAACATCCGGTTAGCCGCCGCGTTGTCCACAAATCGCTCGCTCTGGGGGTTCATCTTCAAGACCGCGCCCACCATCAATGGCGTCTTGAGCAGGTCCACCTTGTTGGCGGCGAGGTGCTCCTCCATGCGGCCCAGGGAATCCGCCAACTCGCGGTTGCACTTGGCGGCCTCGCGGGTCTCTTCCGGCGTTTGCGGCTTGCCCAGCCGGTAGGAAATGTTCCCGGTGTGGCAGAGCGCGCTGGAGAGATGGCCCTCGAGGATATCGGCGTTCAGGGCGGCCGTCTTGCGGCTGCGCACCGCCTCGAGGAAGTTCGCGAAGTGGTCCTTGGCGCCCTTGAATGACTTGATCTCCCCGCCTTCTTTGTCGAAGACCCGCGCGCTCGTGTAATCCGGGAAGACCATCGAGCCGCCTTCAAACTCGGCCACCAGGCCGATGCTCACGCCGTGGTATCGGTCCATCGCCTCGGCGGTCGCGCTGGCCGGCAGCCCGCGCACTTCGAAGATGAGCGGCGCGGCGGGGTAGTCGTGCAGCACGACGAGCGTATTCGGGGTCGTGCCGTCGTCCACGTAGCCGAGCCGCCCGCCGATGCTCAGGATGCGCGGAGACAGGGCCGGCTCGCCGAGCACCCAGCGGGCCATGTCCATCTGGTGGATGCCCTGGTTGCCCAGGTCGCCGTTGCCCGTAGGCCAAACCCAATGCCAGTCGTAATGCAGCTTCTGGCGCATCAATGGCCCCTTAGGCGCCGGCCCGCACCAAAGGTCGTAGTCAATGGCCGGCGGGATTGGCTGCGGGCCTGCCACCTTGCCGATGCTCGGACGGCGTTTGTAGCAAAGGCCCCGCGCGCAGACGATCTTGCCGATGTGCCCCTCGCGCGTCCACGCAATCGCCTCGCTGATGCCGTAGCTCGAGCGGGACTGCGTGCCGGCCTGCACGATGCGGTTCAGCCGGCGCGCCGCGTTGACGATCTGCCGGCCCTCCCAGACGTTATGCGACACCGGCTTCTCCACATACACGTCCTTGCCCGCCTGCATCGCCCAGATGGCGCCCAGCGCATGCCAATGGTTGGGCGTGGCAAAGCTCACCACGTCCACGTTCTTGTCCTCCAGCAGCTTGCGCACGTCCGTGTAAGCGGCGACCTCCTGTCCCCGGTCTTTGCACTTCTGGACTTCCTTGCCCAGGACATCCCGGTCCACGTCGCACAGGGCCACGAGCCGGGTGCCCGGGGCTTTGCGGAAGCCCTCGAGGTGCGACTGCCCGCGGCCATTGAAGCCGACCACGGCGTAACGAATGTCTCCATTGGCGCCCTCGACGCGCGATGCGGAGGACGCTGGCGCGGTGCCCTGGGAACCCGCCTGCTCGACGGCAAAAGCCGGGGCCAGGGCCAGCGAAGCGGTGGTCGCCAGGGAGCGTTTGAGGAAGCTGCGGCGTGGGATTCTATTCATAGTGCAAGGGATGAGAACTGCGCGAGTGTGCTGCGCTGAACGCGGAAACGTGGTCCAACGGCCCGCCCGTCTATTCCAGCGTCTGCGGTAAACATGGCAATCTGACTGTGCGGGCAGCCAGGGCCGGGGTCAACCTGAAACGAAGGAGCCGGAGGGGCTCGTCAGTGCCAACCCTCGCAGAGTATCCAAATCCGAAATCCGAAACCCGAAACCCGAAACAAATTCAAAGGCTCAAACCAGCAATGACCAAAACACGCGGCCGGAATGGGTTTTGAGCATTAGGCATTGGAGCATTGGGATTTGTTTCGGATTTCGCGCTTCGGATTTCGGATTTCCGCTGCTGAGCACACCTTGCCGCTTTGCCTAGAGACGCGGCACGGCCCTGCCCTCCTACCGCAGCGGCTTGAGATGCGTGAACGGCTCGCGGTCGGGCAGTTGGTCCCAGGCAAGCTGCTCGTCCGCGGCCGGGACGTAGCGCGGCTCGGCGCCCAACTCCTTCAGGATGATGTTCCGCGCCATCGGGATGCCTACCGTCTTGTAGAATGCCAGGTGCCGGTTGAAACCCTGTCGCCCGAAGCCGCAATCCGTCGAAAGGACCAGCTTGTCCGCGGGGATGTGCTTCAGGCAGCGCCGGATACGCTCGGCCACTACGTCCGGGAAGTCCGCCTGCAGCGTGCGGTGGCTGATCACCCCCACGGCGATCTTCTTCTTGAGGGAGTTCTTGTATTTCGCAAAGAGGGGCAGCTCCTTAAAGTCGTTCTCCGTTGCCTCGATGGTCCACACGTCGCCCTTAAGGCGTTCGAGATAGATCTCGATGGAGTTGGCGTACGACTCGTCCATGAACACCTTCTGCATGTTGGGGTTGCCCCAGCAGGTGTGGATCCAGACCTCGACGTCGTCCAAGCCTTCCACCTCGCGATTGAAGGCCTTTACGAGGAAATCGAGCAGCTCCTTCTGGCCCGGGTTGTAGCGGGCCATGAAGTGCAGCGTCGGCTCCTCGACCTGGATAACCTTGCAGCCCGCTGCCGCGAGCTGACGCAGCTCACGGTTCATCGCCTCGGCCATGTCCCAGATCAACTGCTTCTTGTCGTCCAGGTCGTAGTGCGGCGTATGGCTGTCCAAAAAGAACGCCAGCACCTGGGCGGAGCAGGTGCCGAACTTCACGGGCTTGTGGGCGGCCATCGCCGCCTGCTGGGCGATGCGCCAAATCTTGGCATATTCCAACGGGTTCTTGGGGTCATGCTCGACCTTGCCCACCACCCGCGGCCAGCGCCAGGTCTTGTAGATAGAGTCGAGCATGGTGCCCACCGGGTACGAGAGCAGCGGCGAACGGGTCTTCTCGGTCTGCAACTCCTCGTGCTCGAAACCCTTCCAGCGCTGGAGCATGTAGTGGTGCCACGAGCGGCCCGCCACGTCCTCATCCAGGTGGTAATCCCCGGTGGTGAGGATGTCGAGCCCGGCGCGTGCCTGGTCGGATACCACCACGGCGTGGGCATCGGCGAACTGCTCGCGATACCAAGGGTCCATCATAGCGGTATCGAGCGGGCGCCCCCACATATTCTGGGTGTACCACCTGGGCCGCGGCCAGGAGCCGGTGACCGTAGCCGGCAACAACAGGTCTTTAGTTGCAGTAAATGCCATGGGTTAGTTGATGGCTATTATACCTCAAAACTGAACGCGCGCGAATGCTTTGTGGGCCGCCCGGTCTCGACGGGCGCCCCACCGTCCTCAGTGGCGGAAAGCCGAAATCCGAAATCCGAAGTCCGAAACAAATCCAAATGCTCCAACTCCAAATGCTCAAAACCAACGCTGGCCGCGGGTTTCGGTCATTGCTCGTTTGCTCGTTTGTATTTGTTTCGGGTTTCGGGCTTGGGATTTCGGATTTGGGCGGTCAGCGCGCGCTGGTGCTGGCGTGGATCTGTCGCCACGCCCCCAGTTTCCGCTTGCGCCACCCGCCGCCCGCGTTCACGCTCAAGCAGGATATGAACTACAGAATCTCACAGCACGCTGCCTCTCTCTCTCCTTCCCTCACCCTGGCCATTGACTCCAAGGCCAAACAAATGAAGGCGGACGGTCAGGACGTCGTCGGCTTCGGCGCGGGCGAGCCGGACTTCGACACCCCGCAGCATATCAAGGACGCGGCCGCCAAGGCGCTGGCCGCCGGGTTCACCAAGTACACGCCCGCCGCGGGCATCCCGGAGCTGCGCGCTGCCATCGCCGACAAGCACAAGCGCGAGAACGGCCTGACCTACAAGCCCTCCCAGATCATCGTCTCGTGCGGCGGCAAG
>DATKNZ010000412.1:0-7250 GCA_035541055.1 Candidatus Acidiferrum sp.
CCCGCCAAGGGCGACCTGACCTTCGGCGACACCAAGGAAGGCACGATGGCCGTGCGCCTCGCCGAGACCATGCGTCTCAAGGGCAAAGTCGGCCACGGGCACATCATCAACAGCGCTGGGGTGCGTGATGGCAACACGTGGGGCAAGCGGGCCGATTGGTGCGACTATTACGGCCCGGTGGACGGGAAGACCGTAGGCATCGCGATCTTCGACGATCCCCGCAACCCGCGCCACCCGACGACGTGGCACGTGCGCGACTACGGCCTGTTCGCCGCCAACCCGTTCGGGTTGCATGATTTCGAGAAGCTCTCAAACAAGAACGCTGGGGACATGGTCGTGCCTGCCGGCAAGAGCGTTACTTTCCGCTACCGCTTCTACCTCCACGAAGGCGACGCGCAGCAGGCCAAAGTGGCTGATCGGTACCAGGCTTACGCGGGTCACCAGGCGCGGTAGGAGCTGACGTCAGGAGTTCTATTCCCGTCCCTCTCCTGCCGTCGGCTGCTACAGGCCCTGAACGTGCCGTCAGCAGCTCGTAGGGCGTTCCTGCAGGATCTCGATGCAGTGCGGGACGGCGCCCGCCACGAAGCCTAGGCATTCAAGTGCGCCGCTGGGTTTCCCCGGCAGGCAGATAACCAGCGCCTTGTCCACAACCACCGCCAGGCTGCGCGACAGGATGGCATTGGGCGTAAGCTTCATGGACTCCGCTCGCATGACTTCGCCGAAGCCCGGCAATTCGCGCACGGCGATTTCACGCACGGCCTCGGGCGTCACGTCGCGCAAGGCGACACCCGTGCCGCCGGTCGTCAGGATGACATGGCAGCCGCGCGATACGTGCTCGCGCACCGCCCGTTGGATGGCCTGCTTGTTGTCGGGCACAAGCGCTTCGGCCAAAACCTTCCAGCCGTAGCCTTCCGCCGCCGACTTCAGTGCCGGCCCACCCGCATCGCGGTAAACGCCCTGCGATGCACGGTCAGAGACAGTGATGACGCCGGCGATGATTTGCGTACTTGGCGCGGGGCTCACCTCTTGGTCTTGGAAACCAGCCTGATGCCTGTCAAACGCATGGCCTTGTCCACGGCCTTGCACATATCGTAGATGGTCAGAGCGGCCACGCTCACCGCGGTCAGGGCCTCCATCTCCACGCCCGTTTGCGCGGCGATGCGGGCGGCGGCGGTGATCACGATGCGGTCGCGGCTCCCTGGCACCGTGAAGCCGACCTCGCAATGCGTGAGCGGCAGGGGATGACAGAGCGGGATGAGTTCGCCCGTCTTCTTGGCCGCCAGGATGCCTGCCAGGCGCGCCGCCGCGAACACGTTGCCCTTGGCAATGGTCTGGGACTCGATCAGCCGCAGCGTCGCGCGCTGCAGGCGCACCTCGCCACGGGCCACGGCCTCACGCACCATCACCGGCTTGCCCGAAACGTCCACCATGCTGGCCTCGCCCCGCGCGTCAATATGAGTCAGCTTTCTCAAGAAAGGCCCCCTCACCTGCCGGCCTGGACGCTTTGCTTCCAGTCAGCGACCACCTTGCGCATCTGGTCCGCCGCATTCAGCTTCGGCTTCACGTGCTTAAGGCTGAACCAGGGCAACATGCCCAGCAAGTCGGGCGTGACCAGCACCTGGCCGTCGCAGTCGGGGCCGGCGCCGATGCCGATGGTGGGGATGGGAATCCGCTGGGTCAGTTCCTTTGACACCCGCGGCGTTACCAGCTCGAGCACGACGGCGAACGCGCCGGCCTGTACGAGCGCATCGGCGTCGGCCAATAGCCGCTGGTGCTCGGGCTCGGTCTTCCCTTTGACATGGTAACCGCCTTCCTCGATCACGTGCTGCGGCAACATGCCGAGATGGCCGAGGAAGGGAATTCCCGCCCGGACGATGGCGCGCACCTGCTCGGCGATGGCAGCCCCGCCTTCGGCTTTGACGGCCTCGGCGCCGGCAGCGACGAGCCGCCGCGCGTTCCCGACGGCGCCTTCCACCGTGTCGTAGCTGCGATACGGCATGTCCGCCGCCAGCAGGCCGCGCGGCTTCGCGCGGGCAGCGGCGCGGACGTGGTGCTCCATCTCGGCCATCGTGACGTGCGTCGTGTCAGGGTAGCCGAGCACGACCATGCCGAGGGAATCGCCGACCAGGATGAGGGGGATGCCCGCCTGGTCCAGCAGGCGTGTCATGGGGAAATCGTACGCGGTCAGGCAGGCAATCTTCTCCCCGCGCTTCTTCATCGCGCGGAGGCTCTCCGCGGTCATCTTGGGCGCGTCCATGGATCAGGCCCGCAGGCTGGCCAGTAGCTCCTCGGGCGAAACCGTGGCGGTGCCGATCTTTCCCACCACGATGCCAGCGGCATGGTTGGACAGGATGGCCGCTTCCAGCGGCGACGCCCCCGCCGCGATGGCCAAGGTGAAGGTGGCAATCACCGTGTCGCCCGCGCCGGACACGTCGAAGACTTCCTGGGCCACGGTGGGAATGTGGAAAGGCTTTTGGCCGTGAAGGCACAGCAGCATGCCCAGCTCGCCGAGTGTGATCAGGAGCACGGCGGGCCGCAGCTCGTTCAGCAAGCGGTCCGCCACGCGCATCAGGTTGGCGTCGGCGAATGGGTTGTTCTGGCGCGTCTCGTCCGGCAGGTCGGCCAGCTCGAAGGCCTCCCTCCGGTTGGGAGTGATCAACGAAAGGCCGGAGAGGTTCAGCCGATGCACCGGCTTGGGGTCAACGCTCAGCCAGATGCCATTACGGCGGCACAGCCGCTTCAGGTTATCCAGCAGCGCCTGCGTGACGACGCCTTTGCCGTAGTCGCCCACGATCACCGCCGCGGTGTGGGGAATCGCCGCCTCGAGCGCGCCCAACAGCCGGCGGATCAGTCCCGGGCCGACGCCGTCGCGTGTCTCGCGGTCAATGCGCACGACTTGCTGCTTGTGGGCCACAATGCGGGTCTTCACCGTCGTGTTGCGGGCGCCGTTGCCCAGAAGGCCGCCGCAGCCGATGTGGTAATCCTGCAGCAGCCGCTTGAGCTGGCGGGCGGCGAGGTCGCGGCCAACGGCGCCGAGCAGGTCGGTGGGCACCTGGAGCGAGGTCAGGTTGCGAGCCACATTGGCGGCGCCCCCGGGCATGAAGCTTTCGCGCTCGAATTCCACCACGGGCACAGGTGCTTCGGGAGAGATTCGCCCCACGGTGCCCCAGATGAAGTGGTCCAGCATGGCGTCGCCCACCACCAGCACCCGCGTGCGCCGGGCTTCGGCCAGGATGCGGCGGGCGCGCTCGACCGGCAGCCGCGCGAGGTTTGTGATCTGCTTCACCGCGGGAAGGAAAAACCACTGCTTTCGCGTTGACCAGAACAAAGTAAAGCCGGGCCGGCGGGAGGTCTTCCCGGCGGCGCAGATGGCGCCGATGAAGTCGGCGGCTACTTGTGCCTGAAATTGGCGGGCAAGGGGCTTTCCGGCGCGGCTTTGCTCCGCTACAGTGCCCCCACATTACATAAATTGACCCTGTTATGGCCGTAGAAATCAACATCACGTACGAGGGCGGGTTGCATTGCACCGCCACTCATGGACCGTCCCGTCAGAAGCTCAGCACCGATGCCCCGGTGGATAACGGCGGCAAGGGGGCTGCGTTTTCACCCACGGATCTCGTGGCCACCGCCCTGGGGACATGCATGATAACCATCATGGGCCTGGTGGCGCATCGTAATGCCCTGGATATTGACGGCCTGCAGGTGCAGGTCATCAAGGAAATGGCCGCCGACCCGGTGCGCCGCATCGGCGCGTTGAAGACGCGGCTGGTGTTCCCGAGCGGCAAACCCCTTTCGCTGGCCAACCGGGCCAAGCTCGAAGCTGCCGCACAGGCCTGCCCCGTCAAGAAGAGCCTGAGCCCGGACGTGAACGTGCCGGTGGAGTTCGTGTATCCCGACTAGCCCGAGCATTTCGCACTGCAAGGTAGGGACGCCTCGCCGAGGCGTCCGGCTTCTGGCGAGGGTGGACGCCTCGCCGAGGCGTCCCTACCCCCCTTACTCGTAGACATCGTAGAAGGTGCCGTTATAGACGAACTGGACGTTCTGGCCGAGGGCCAGCCACGGGAGGACGGCGGGGTTGTTAGTTGCCAGGTGGAAGTATTCCGCCGAGCCGAACTGAATGCGGACGCGCTTGGCATTTTGCTGCTTCTGAACCTCAGAGTCAGTCCACTGGTTGTTGTTCAGGAAGAAGTTCCTGCCGGCCACGAACTGAGCCTGCTGCGCATACTGCACCAGCGTTTCTTTGCCGCGATCCGCCGCTGAGGTCTCGGTGAGGGGGGCCCCCGCCGCGGGCAGCCCGAGCGCGCGACGGGACTCGAAGTTGCCGCTGGAGGCCGCCGGCTGCGCCGCCATCGCGTTCTTCAAGACCTGGCTGGAGAGCGCGCCGCCGACCGCGCGGTTCCCTTCGCGCTCGGATTTGAAGTCCCCCCAGGCCGCCGCCGCTTGCCGGCGGACCATGCCGTCCTTATCAGCGCCCTGGAAGGACTGCATCGCCAAAGGCACATTATGCCGCCGCTCGTCTTCCATGATCAGGTAGGCTGTGTAAGGGGTTACGATGCCGTACTGGCGCGCCAGGTCGGTTGCCTCATCGCGCAGCTCGGCGCTTTCACCGTGGAGCCGGATTTCGTCCAGCAAGTAGCCGACCCGCCGTGTCGCCCACAGCCGCGGGATGAAATCGCAATCCTCGCTCTCGCCGGGGAACTTCGCGTCGTAGGCATACTTCTTCTCCGTGCCGTTGACGTTTCCCTCGATGACCACGGCGCAATCACCTTTGCCCGAGTAGCGTCCCACCAGCACCAGTTGCTCTCCCTTGAACAGGTCGGGCAGCGGCGAGGGGTAGAGCATCTTGAGGCGAATGTCGCCCGTGGCCTTGAGCGTGGGGTTGGCCAGGACGGGCTGGCTGATTTTGGCAAAGAAGCTGGACACTTTGATTTCGATGTCTTCCTCGGGCAGCACGTATTGGCTGGCGGCGCGGGTGTCCTCGGCGATGCGGTCCAGTAAATGTGTGTTCACGTCGGTGCCGATGCCAAAGCAGAACACGCGCGTGCGGCCCTGGCTTTCACGCTTCACGTTGGCGACGATCTGATCCTCATCCACGGTACCGACTGTGGGGCAGCCGTCGGTTAGGAAGATCACCACGAAGGGGCGTCCGTCCGAGGTGGGCCGCAGGCCGTTGTCGTCCAGCGAATGGCTGCGGTGCCGGGCCAGGGCGAGGGTTTGCTTTAGGGCGTCGTCAATCGCCGTGCCGCCGATGGCCTTGAGGTCCTTGATGAAATCCTCCGCCCGGGTGCGGTTGGCGCGTGTCGCCTCGGCCAGGTCGTCGAAGAGGGGCTCGACCTCGGTGGAAAAGCGCATAGCCTGGAAGCGGTCGCCGTCGTTGAGGTTCTCGACGCAGAACTGCAGCGCCTTCTTCGCCTGCTCCAGCTTCTTGCCGGCCATCGAGCCCGAGGTGTCCAGCACGATGGCCACGTCTTTCATGACTACCCGGTTCTCTTTGACGTCCATCCCGGGAGAGGCGAGCAGCAGGAAATAACCATCTTCACCGCTGCGGCGATGGGTCAGCAGGTTCAGACCGATCTCGTCCTTCTCGGGGGCGAAGTAGAGGGCGAAATCGGCGTTGGGCTGGACGTCACTCGCCTCGTAGCCGGCGGTGGCGCGGTTTGCGCCGTCGCGCCGGACCTCGACGGCATGGCTGGGCGAGTATATGGACTTGAGGGGGCGCTGGGTTTGCAGGTCAACCTTGACACTGACGTTGCGGATGGGTTTGGCCGAGTATTTCTCCGTGTCCAGCGGCAACACGTAGCTCACGAGACCATTGTCGGCCTTCAGCAGTTCGGTATAGGAAAGCTTGATACGTTTCCGGCTGTTCGGCTCGATGGGGAAGATGCGGACCTTGAAGACGTCGCGCCCGCCATATTCCAGCAGGGCCGGGTCTTTGAGCCGGCGCACGATGTCTTCGTAAATGTGGCGGGCCTTGTCGGCGGGGAGGAGCTCGGCTTCCACTTGCCGGCCATCAATCTCCATCGTGAACTTGTCAAGGTGCGCTCCTTTGGGCACGGGGAACACGAAGGTGCCTTCCAGCCTCGCCGGGTTGGGGTTGTAGAACTCCTGGTCCACCGACGTGACGGCTACCTGGTCAGTGATGCGGGTATGGACCTTGACGTAATCGACGTCGAGCGGTGCAAAGGCATAAGGCCGCGGCGGCGGGAATGGCCTGGGGAACGGCGGACGGATGGGCTGCGGGTGAACCGGCCCATGCACCACCTGAGTGTCTTCGATAATGATCAAGCCTGCCGCGCGGGCGGAGGTGATCGTGCCAACCAAACCGAGCAAGGCCGCCAATAGTGTCCACCGTTTCATGCCTGGTTAGACGGGAACGGACGGTGGATGCTCCGGGTTCGATTTGGCATGGACAAGACGGGCCCGGGGGCGGCACATTCCGTCTGACGCATCGACTAAAACAAATGAATCATCTCCCGACAGGCTTGACCCGCGCCACTGCACCGTTGACCCGGCGCCACTTTCTCAGCACCACCCTGAAAATGGGTGCACTCCTGGCCCTGCCGCAAGTCGTGCCCGGCACCGTGCTAGGCAAGGATGGCGGGGTGGCCCCTGGCGAACGGATTGTGCTGGGAGGCATCGGCATTGGGGGGCGGGGCACGTACGACCTGGGATGCTTCCTGGAGGAGCCGGACGTGCAATTCGTGGCGGTATGCGACGTGAAGGAGGAACGCCGTGCCGCCATCAAGAAGAAGACGGACACCAAATACGGCAACACTGACTGCGCGACGTATCGCGATTTGCGCGAACTGCTGGCGCGCGGCGACATTGACGCGGTACTGATCGCGACCGGCCCGAACTGGCACGCCACGGCTTCGATCCTGGCGGCCAACGCGGGCAAGGACGTTTATTGCGAGAAGCCGTGCACCAAGAACATTGCGCAGAGCCTGGAGCTGGCGGCGACCTTCCGGCGCACCGCCCGGGTGTTCCAGGCGGGCACGCAGCGCCGCAGCCTGCCTAACTTCGCCTTCGCAGTTGACCTGGCGCGGCGCGGCAAGCTCGGGAAGCTGCAGACCCTCTGCGCTCAACCGCTGGGCCTGACCACCTCGATGAGCGGCTGGTTGCCTGCCGAGCCCGAGCCGGACAGGGAGAAGGTGGATTGGGATTTGTATCTCGGTCCCGCCGCGTGGCGGCCTTACAACAAAAAGCTTCTGGATGGCTTCAATTTCGAGAAGGGCGGCGGCTTAACGGGC
>DATKNZ010000413.1:0-16456 GCA_035541055.1 Candidatus Acidiferrum sp.
GTCACTTACACCGATGTCAAGGGCCGCCAGTTCCACCGGCAAGCCTTCAACCACGGCTACTATCCCGTCAGCCGCATGATCTCGACCTACCCCTCGACCAGCGATGTGGCCTGGACGGACATTTTCGGCGATCGCCCGCTGCCCGGCTACCAACGGACCTACTACTGCGCCGCCGCCAATGCGCAGGTCGCCATCAACGGCATCACCACCACCATGGAGCACGAGCGGCAGATGACCTACCAGCTCCAGAACGGCTCCCTGCGAACCCTCGGATACGTCTTCCCGCACCTGATCTACAAATACGAACTGCACGACCTGATGAAGGACATCGCGGACCCGAGAAATGACGGCCGCGATTACTACGCCTATCTCCGCTCGACCGACGACGCGCAGCATTTATCCGCCGACATCCTGGAGATGCTGTGCGCTCTGGACCCTCAACTGGAGGACCTCCGCGCCCGTTGCCGCGCCCAGGAAGGCCGCGATCTCGAAATCCTCATCCTCTCGGACCACGGCCACAACCAGGCGGGCCCCGCAAAACGCATCGAGGTCCGCAAGTTCCTCAAGCACGCCGGCTACCACATCTCCAAGTCCCTGCGAGGCCCCAAGGACGTCGTCCTGCCGACTGCCGGGATCGAGACCTGGGTGGAAATCCACAACGCTCCCGCCGAGACGGAACGCCTGGCCGAGTTGCTCACGCACCTGGAAGGCGTTGACGTGGTGACGGCGAAGCTGCCGGGGCAGGAGAACCGCTTTCTTGTCCTTAACCCCGCAGGCGCGCGCGCATGCATCGAGTATGACCCCACCCGGGACGCCTACCGCTACATCATGGAATCCGGAGACCCCTTAGACTACAAGTGTGCCGTCAAGGCGCTCCGGCAGGAAGGGTTGCTCGATGCGGACGGCTTCGCCTCGAGCGAGGCCTGGATGGGCGAGACCATGACGCTGCGTTATCCCGTGGCCCTGGAGCGCATCGCCCGCGGCCACACGCGCGTCACGCTCAACCCGGCTACGATCATCCTCAGCCTCGATAACCGTTACGTCCATGCCTCTTGGCTCATCAAGAAAGGCAGCGAGCGGGTGCGGTTCGGCGGCACGCACGGCGCGCTGGACGACATTAACGCGGCCGGCATCTTGCTCAGCAACTTCGCCCCGACTCAGGATACCTGCAGCAGCCGCGTAGCCGCCCTGTATGGGGGTTTCCAGAACGTGCGGGATTATCGCGCCGAGGAGAACGGCGCGGAATGGGTGTGCGCCAAGAGCCAGGCCCTGACCCGCATCGCGCGCTCGCCGCTGGACACCGGCTGCCGCGCCCTGCCGGCCGACGGCGTGTTCCTGCGGGCCTGGTCGCCCGCCTTCGCGGCAGCGGGCGCGTCGGCACCGCTCGAAGTGACTATCCGCAAGGTCCCGCGCTACTCGCCGGCAGCCATACGCCGCGGCGACGAGGACGCCGCCACCCCGTGGGAACAGCACCTGGTTTTGACGCAGCCCATCGCGTTCGCCGGCGCCAGCCCCTGCGAACGCGTGTATGCGCTGCCTGCCGACCTGGCGCTGCAGCCGGGAACGCAGTACCGCATCTCCGGCCACGTCCGCGAACAAGGGGTGGACCCCAAGCTCTTCGAGTTCAGCTTCCGCACCGACGCCCGCGCGATGCCCATCGTTTACTGAGGGGCGCCCTCAGTACCTGCCGGTCTCGGTCGTGGACCAGCTCGTCACCTTCCCGTCTTTGCCGAAGTTGACCAGCAGATGGTGGAACTTGCCGCCGCTCAACGAGTAGTAAGGAATCCACCCCCGCGCGCTGTCGTTGTAGGTCCAGTTCTCGTTACCGCTGCTGTCCACGCCCTTCCCGTTGGGATTGCCCAGCTCGGCCCGGACCTCGTCCTGGGTCATGCCCACCTTGAGCCGCTCGTTCCAGGGACGCGTGTCCTTGGGTTTCTCGGCCTTCTTTTCCTCGGGGGGCTTCTGGTCACTCTTGTCCGATGCACAGCCGCACAAGCCGATCAGGCCGGCGGCGACCATGAGGCTGATTACTAATGTTCGTTTCATAGTTTCGTGATTGATCTAACTGCTTGCAAGGGAGCATAGGGATCGCCTGGCGAACGTCAAGCCGTCATGACGGGTTTCTCCCGGCTTTGGTTGTGCGACAGGGTTCTTGCCGCAGCGATGGCCAGGCGATGAAGAGCAGCAGTCCCGTATCTGGTCGCCTGGCACGAGTTTTTCACACTGACAGGGACGCCTCGCCGAGGCGGCGGTCCTGTGACGGCGGCGGACGCCTCGGCGAGGCGTCCCTACCCTGCAGCCTGTCGCCACGTCCAAATCACGCCACGCTTGTGCTGAACTTCCTCCCATCGCGGGCGCAGACCATCTGGGCGATGTAGCGCCCCGAGAGAGCGGCCTGGGGCAGCCCGCCGCCGGGGTCAACCCAATGCCCCCCCAGATAGAAGTTCTTCAGCCCAGGCAGCGAGCGGGGCAAGCGATGCCCCAGGCTGCGCGGCGTGGGCAGCCAGCCTTGAAAGCTCCCCTGCCAGTTGCCGGTAAAGCGCGCAAAGGTCGCCGGCGTCGCCAGGTCGGACTCCTCGACGTCTGCCGCCAGGCCCGGAAAACGCCGGTCGAGGATGCCCACTAGATCCCGGAGCAGCTTGTCCTTGGCTTCCGTGTAATCCGCCGGGCTGTTGTCCCGCAGCCTCGACCAATACTCGAAGCGCGAGAACATCCTCACCAGCATGATCGTCTTGCCTTCCGGGCACAGACCCGAGTCAGCCCCGAAGATGCCGACTTCCAGCCGGTCGTGGCTCGTGACGTCGTCCACCTTCAAAGGCGCGGCAATGGGAAAGCTCAAGCCGTGCGGCGCTTCGGGGAACGTGATGCCAATGCCAAACGAAGCCTGGAGCAACCCGGGAAACACTTCGCACTTGCCGTAAAGGTGACGCACTTGCCGCGTGAGGTAACGCCCCCCGAGCATGTTGTAGATCGTGTTGTGCGCGTCGGCGCACGAGACGACCGTCCCGGCGGGAATGCTTGTGCCATCGGCGCAGCGCACGCCCGTCGCCCGGTCATTCTCGACCGTAATAGAAGCCACTGGCGCGTTGAACCGGAACACGCCCCCGAGCTGCTGGTATCTCGCCGCCACGCCCTCCGTGAAGACGCGCGAACCGCCCACAATCGAGCCGGCATTCCGGCGCGACCGCCACCCGAGCACCATCACCAGCACCAGCGAAGACATCCGTGGATGCCCCGCCAGTGCCAACACCACCTCGCGCAGGAAGGGGCTATGGTAGCCGGCGGCATACTTTGAGACCGGCCGTCGCATCCAGGAGCCGACGGTCCATAGCATCGGCAGGTACTGACGAACCATCCGCATCTTGTCGAAGATGTTCATCAGCTCCATCGCCTTCTCGGGCGCATCGAGCGAAGCGCAGCGCCTCGAGGCCCGAACCAGCGCGTCAATGCGGCTCGCGTCCGATGGCGAGAGTTGCTTGCAGTCCCGCGCGAGCGCGTCGAGGTCGGCCGTGACGCGCAGCACTTCGCCGCCGCGGCCCTCCACGCGCAGGAACTCGTGCTGGTCATGGATTTCCCGGCCGCTAATGCCGCCCAGCTCGTGCCAGATGCGGTAAAAAAACGTATTGGGGTTGGTGCCGACCAGCCAGCGCAGGCAGCCGTCGAACCGGTATGCCCCGCGGTCCCAGGCGACGCATAGGCCCCCCGGGCCGTCGTTCATCTCCAGGATCTCGGTGCGGTAGCCGTTCATCTGCAAGTAGCAGCCGCAGGAGAGCCCGGCGACGCCGCCGCCGATGATGACCACGTCCGGCGTCATGGAGGGGACGGAAGGCCGAAGTCCGAAGGCCTCAGACCGAAAGAAACCCGAAGCCCGAAACCCGAAGGCCGAAAGAAGGCCAAAGGCAAGAAGAGGCCCGAAGTCCGAAGTCCGAAATCCGAAAGAAGGCCGAAGGCCGAAACCCGAATACAACGCGCGCCGCGACCCGACTTCGCCAGCAGGCCTATTCGGCCTTCGGATTTCGGGTTTCTTTCGGCCTTCGGCCTTCGGATTTCGGGTTTGGCCGCCCCATTCCGCACTCCGCACTCCGCATTCCGCACTCCCCTCATCCCTGCCGCACCTTCCCGCTGCCGGTCAGGCTGAGTTCGGAGACGATCTCCAGCGAGGTCGGGACCTTATAATTCGACAGCCGTTGGCGGCAGAAGGCCAGGATCTCCTCGCGCGTGGCTTGCGGCCCACCCGGGCGCAACTGCACGTCGGCGTGCACAACTTCCCCGGTCTGCGGGTGGGGGCGTGTGATGACACGCGCATGCAATACCGCCGGGTGGTGCTCCAGCACGGCCGCGACTTCCTCCGGGAAGACCTTCAGGCCGGCCACGTGGATCACCGAGGAGGTCCGGCCATCCAGCACGATGCGGCCCGCGCTGTCCCAGTGCCCGAGGTCGCCCGTGAGGAACCAGCCGTTGCGGAGCACTTGCTCGCGGGGCCGGGCCGGGCTGAGATAGCCCGCGAACATGCCGGGGCCGCGCAACGCAAGTTGGCCGGTCTCGCTGTGCGGCAGGGCTTCAAAGGCCTCGTTGAAGATCGCGGCTTCGAAGCCGTGCAGGGGCCGGCCAATCGCCTCCGGATGCTCGGCGGCCTCGGCGATGTTCATGATGGGCAGCCCGACTTCGATGATGCCGTAGCCCTGCGAGACCGGGACGCCGTAGCGCGCCTGGAAGTCCCTCGCGATTTGCGGATGCAGCCGGCTGGAGACCGACATCACACGCGTCAGCGAAGCCGGCAAGGCGCGTTTCGAGGGCTCGCCCGTCAACATGCGCACGTGCATGGGCGTGACGTAGAGGAAGGTCGCGTTGTGCGAGATCGCGGCGTCGAGGATGCTCTCGGCGAGGTAGTCGGCGCTGACGATCACCGCCGCGCCCGCTTCCAGGTAGAGCAGGATGGAGACATAGAAATGATAGGCCATCGGCAGCACCCACAACACCCGGTCCTCGGGAGTGAGTCGCAACCCCGTGTTGGCCGCGCGCGTGCGCTCCAGCACCCCGCGATGGGTCAGGACCACACCCTTGGAGGCGCCGGTTGTGCCGGACGTGAAGCGCACGAAGGCAGCATCTGGTATCCACGGCGCCAGCGCGCCCGGCGTCCCGGCCACCCGAGTGAAGCGCAGCACTGTGCCGTCCAGCATTTGCAACTGGGTGGTGGATTCACCGCCCGGGGACGGGCCGAAGTGGTCGCTAATGATGGCGGCGAGCGGCGCTTTAGCCAGCATGTCCGCCAGCTCATCCGGCTTCATCTGGTGGTGAATAGGCATGACCACGGCGCCGCAGCCGAGCGCGGCCAGCGCCGCGATGACGAAAGCGCGCCCGTTGCGGCCTCGCACACCGATGCCCTGGCCCGGGCGCACCTCCAGCCTCGATAGTTGCACCCGCAAGGCCTCGACCTCCCGCCAGAGCGAGCGGTAATCGAGCGCCCCGGCGGTGTCTATGATCGCCGTCCGCTCCGGCCACTGCCGCGCCGCGTTTGAGAGCGTATCGAAGACGTTCACGAGTTCATCTGCTTCTGAATCGCATCCACTGCTTCCTTCTCGGGCCGGCCCAGCGCCTGGAAGGCGGCAGCGGTGCCGGCCGCCCAGCCGGTGGCCAGCGCCGTCCCGATCACCCGCGCCGAACTCATTGCGCCTGCCTCGGCGGAAAAGCAGCGGCCGGCGACCAGCACGTTATCGAGCCCCGCCGGCCGCAGGCAATCCAGCGGTATGTCGTAATAGGCGCGCTCGTCGAAGTAGACCATGTCCGGCTGCGGCCTCTTCCCCCAGCGCTCCATGGGCCAGCAACCACGCGCAATCCCCTGAGGCTGCTTCCGCGTGGCCAGCACATCCTTGTCGGCAAGCCTCGCCCGGCCATTGATCCGGCGCCCGGACCGCACCCCGAGCTGCGGCGCGATCTGGCAAGCCCGGGAACTCCGGCAAGACTCCGTGTTCTTCACCAGGAACCGGTGCAGCTCCTGCACCAGCGCGCGCGAACCTCGCTCCCAGTCAGTGATTCTCTGCCACGCTGGGCGGCCCGGTTGGATGGGCGGCAGGTTCAGCTTGAGCGTCAGGCCGCGCCCTTCGCCCGGGCCGGGGACCACGGAGAGCCGTTCGCAATCGGCGGGCAGCCGGCCCTCGATGACGCCGCGGCGCACCTCCCGTCGAATCTCCAACAGGTTGGCCGCGGCCAGGGACGGCTCAGCATGTTCCAGCGAGAAAACTAACGCCGGCACCTGGTCCGCCGCGCCGTCTTCCACATCCGCCCCGGCAAGCGCCGCGGCAGTGGCTTCGCCCGAGCAGTCCGCCACGGCTTTGGCGCGCACCGTGATGCGCTCATTCCAGGCCAGGGCGCCCACTTCCACCAGGCGCGCGCCTTCGGTCCTGGCCTCGGCCACCGTGGCATGCAGGACGACATTGACCTTGCCGCTCTGGCTCACCAGCGCGTCAGCTACTCTCTCGAACGCGCCGGACTGGAACGGCAGGACCCACAACCCGGCGTCGAGGCGCAGCGGCTCACGGTCCACCGCGCGTTGCATGCAGGAGACAAACTCGGCGACAAATCCCCCGGCCACGAGCGTGGGCTTCGCGCCCGCGCGGTCGCGCAGATACAACCCGCAAATCGTGCCCACCTGCGCTCCCGTAGCTGTGCCGCCGAAGGACCCGCATTGCTCCAGCAACACCACGCTGGCCCCGGCTCGCCCGGCCGCGGTCGCCGCCGCAATGCCCGCCGGCCCGCCACCCACCACCAGCACGTCGCACTCCAATGCGTTCACTTCAGGTACTTGCGCATGTGCAGGCCGTACCCCTGGATGTACTTCCACTGCGGCCTGACCCGGAACAGCACCATGATCTTCTGTGCCCAAAGCATCATGGGCCGCCGCCAATCCGCCGGCGAGGTCCATTCCGGCCGCTGGCGCGAGATGCGGTCCAGGTTCTCGATAGTCTTATCCACCATCGCCGGGGACAGATAATACACCGGCTGGAAAAGGTCCTGGCCTTTGTTCACGAGCCCCTCGGTCTTCGCCGTGTCCGCCAGATGCGTGCCCTCATAAACCCGGATGCCGAACGAGGCGAACACGGCGTTCGCCGGCGCGCAGGTGTTCAGGAACGATTGCGTGTCCTGCACGTCCTTCCAGGTCTCGCCCGGGCCGCCGAACAGCATGTAGCTCACGAACGGCAGGCCGGCATCCCGCGCGGCATTCAGCGCCACCTTGATGTCCTCCTGCGTAAACGGCTTGCCCAGCGCCTCCAGCATCTTAGGCGTGGCGACATCCAGTCCGAACTCGACGCCGGTGCAGCCCGCGGCCTTCATAGCGCGCGCCACTTCCTCGTCGAAGCCCAGCGGGTTACAGAAGGCGGACCACTGGATGGGCAGCTTGCGCTTGGCCAGCGCCGCGCAGACAGCCAGCGCGTGTTTGCGCGGGTCGTTGAACACGCTGTCCACGAAGAAGAAGTGCTTGAGCTTCGAGCCCACGACCACCTTCTCAACCTCCTCCACGATGGCCTCCGGCGGGCGCAGCCGGTAGCGCTTGCCCTCCAGTTGCGGGTAGATGCAATACACGCAGCCCAGCGGGCAGCCACGCTTGGTCTGCACGCCCACGAACCCGCCGCGGTTCAGGTAGCGCGTGTAGCCGCAAAGATCATGCGCTGGCAGCGGCAGGTCGGTCATCTTCTCGATCACCGGCGCGGTAAGTTCCTCGACGGGCGTGCCGTTCTTCGAGGAGGTAATCACACCGCGAAGGCCTTCCAGCGATTGCCCGGCGGCCAGGCGCCTGAGGACCTCCGGGAACACGCGCTCGCCCTCCCCAATCACGCCGCACGTCGCGTCCACGCGCTGCATCCAGCCGTGCGGCGCCACCGAGAAGCCCGTGCCACCCAGGATCAGCGGGCCCTTGAAACAGCTTCGGACAGTGTCCGCCAGCCGCCGCACATCATCGAAATACAGCCGCGGCGCAAACGCCCAGCAGTTATCGAGGTTGCGAATGCCGAACGCGACCGCCTCATAGTCGCCCTTGCGGAGGGCCTTCGCCAGGTCCTCCTCCGGGGCATCGGACAGCCCCATGTCCAGGAAGTCCACGTCGTGGCCCGCATTGCGGGCGGCGGCCGCCACGCACAGGGCGCCCAGCGGGGCCACGGGGTAAGGCGAGCGTTCTCGATTGGTTGCGACGAGCAGTAGTTTCATGGGAGACGATCAAGTGCGGAGTGCGAAGTGCGGGATGCGGGGCGGAGCGAAGGCCGAAGGCCTAAATCCGAAGGCCGAAACCCGAGCGGTAATTGCAGAAGTAGCTGCAAAGCACGCAGAGCGCTGCGACGAGGATGGAGGATAGAGGATGGAGGATAGAAGTCCCTCGTTTGCAATGGCCCGGCAAGCTGTTCGCAGCCTGCGAACAATCTCGGCTCTTGCAGCGCAGAGAACACCGCGAGGCAAGAGTTGGCCTGCCCCTCTGCGGCGCAGGTTGACCTAACTATGTACGCGCCCGCCGCCCCGGTGAGGGGGAGGGCCGGCGCTCGGAACGAGCTACGCCCGTCGTTCCGGGCTCTTGGCGTTCTTTGCACTGCAATGGCCGCGATTGTTCGCAGTCTGCGAGTATTATGCCAAGCCATTGCGAATAGCAGACTTCTATCCTCCATCTTCTATCCTCCATCCTCGTCGCGGCCCGGTTCGGTTGTGGCTTCGCCGCTCTGTGGTTGTTCGAGGCTTCGTCCTTCGGACTTCGGCCTTCGGTCTTCGGGTTTCGGCCTTCACCCAATCTCCTCCTCCAACAGCGCCGCCCGCAGCCCCTGCTCCAGCACCCGGACTTCGCTCAGGCTTAAACAATCGTCCACCCACGACAACAGCACGCGGGGACGCCCGCCAAAGCTCCAAAACAACACGGTCAACCCGGGCGGACGCCACGTGGGCACAAGATGCGTGACCTCGGTGATCCGCCCACCCACCATCTCGCTCATTCCGGCGCAGGTCTCGCCGGAATCCGAGAAGCACAGGCTGGCGAACTTGCCGCGTGTGGGCTGACCCAGGTGCTTCACGTAATAGTTCAGCGGCATGGGTTTGAACATGTCCAACGCGGCCATGCAGGCTTCGGGGAAACGGTCCCGGATCTGGTTCATCATTTGCCGGGTCAGCTCGGCGATCGTCTCGCGCAAGCTCACGGCCTGGCGGGGCTCGATGCGGTAGAACAGGATGGAAAGCTGGTTCGAGAAGATGGGGCCGCTGCTGCCGCGCTTGCGCATGTCATGCGGCACGGGCATCAGGTACGCGCCGTCCTTGTTGCCGCGCGCCTGCGCCACGCCGTGCAAGCCGCGGATGGCCGACGCCAGGTAAAGCTGGCTGCGCCGGAAGGCCGCGTTCATGCGCTGGCAACGCGCGGTGATACGCTCCGACTCCTCCTGGGTGAAGGAGATCAGGCGGCGGTAGTTTCGGCACGGGCCGGCCGGGCGCAGCCCCGGCATCAGGGTGAATAACGGCTCGCTGCCGGACTTGCGCAACCATTCCATGCAGCCCCGCGCCAGCTTGACGCTGTTCCACCACTTGGGCAGACTCCACTCCTGCTGGGCCGGGTTGATCAGGTTGTCCAGGGCAGTGGACTCCTTCACTCCGGCTCCGGCGTTCAAATGACGCAGGATGAACTCCGCGCCGCGCGCATCCATGAGGGCGTGATTCCAGGAGAGAACCAGTTCCTTGCTGCCGTCCTTATCTGAGACAAGGTCCAGGGCCAGCGACGGCCCATCGGTGGGCTGCAAATCCCTTTGGGCAACCGTGCGCGGCAGAAAGCCCGAGGCTTCATCCAGCTCCGGTAGGGACGCCTCGCCGAGGCGTCCGGCGCCGGGTAGGGATCCCTCGCCGAGGCGTCCGCTGGCATCGGAGAGCGGACGCCTCGGCGAGGCGTCCCTACCTGCGCCATTGTGCTCGAAGAGAATCGTCCCGGGCTCGGATGCGGCCTCCCAGCGCGGCGGCATCAGCGGCAGCGAACGCACGATGCGGACTCGCCCGAGCCAGTTCAGCATAGGCGATTCGGCCACGCGCCGTCGCAACAGGCCGGCGTCCACACAGCCCTCCAGACGCAAGGCGATCCGGCAGACGTTGCCCGGCAGGCCGTAGCGGCGCATCCGGCAGTCCTGCCCCTGCATGAAGTAGTCCCCGGCGGCCAACCGGATTTGGCGAGGCAAGTGGGGCATGAGCGGATGTTCCGGACTCCAGGCCCAGGCGGGGCTACCGGGACGGTGGCGTGGCCGAATGGCCATTCCGGGCCAATTCGGCAATGCAGTTGGCCAGCGTCGCGACCGATACCAGGTTGGTGCGCGTCAGGTGCGACTCGGGCACCCGCACGCCGAACGCGCGCTCGCTGCACAGCAGCAGCTCGACCAGCGCGAACGAGTCAATCCCCGCCTCAGCCAGCGGGCTGTGCTCGTCGAACGGCACGCCATCGGCCAGGAAGTTTGCCCGCGCGAACTCGCAGAGCTTCTCCGAGATAGTCTTAGGGTCGGGCGCAGGGCTCATAGCTCGACACGGCGCGCGAAGTGGCTTGTGGTCATCACAGCGCATTATGGCGAAGCACTTTAGCGCGTCAAGTCGCCGCCTCCGAGCGCGAGGTTCCTTCCGGCCGTCCAGAGCACGGACATTCTTGTCCGCAACATTAGCCTTCGGCACTGCCCCGGGCACAAGAACGTAAGTGCAGATAAACCGCTCCGCCACTGTCATGCAGTTTTCTGCTGGTGCTCACCTCGTTAGCTCCGTATAAAGACAAGCTGGCAAGGCAATTAGCAAGAGGTCTTTATGGAATTAAGCACGCAGGAAACAGTCTGGGCCTTCGATCTGGGCAAAGGATCCATTGGCGAGGCAGTCCGCCAGGGGACGCGCTTTTTGCACAAAGAGTCCCTCCTGATCCCGGCGGATTTCGCGGAAACCAAGACCGCCGCCAACCGCCGCCGGATGTGGCGCACGCGCCTCGCGCACAAAGCACGTGAAGCATGGCTCGACAAAGTATGGCGGGCTGCCGGCCTTGAGCCGCTGGGAAAGCGAGAGGTATGGCGCAACCCCCAGACAAGGCAATGGGAGTTGAAACACCCAGCCGACTACCGCCTGGAACGGGAGTTCGCTCCAAGGGCAGGGGAGCAGACGCAAGACGGGGCGCCCTCAGATGCGGCGGGTGCCAGTATTTGCTACACGTCCTGCCTGCTCCGAATCAAGCTGTTGCGGGGCGAGAAGCTGGAGCCCTGGCAGATATACAAGGCCCTCTGGTCGTCCATCCAGCGGCGCGGCTATGACCCGGATATTCCCTGGAAGACGCGGCAACAGCGCAGAACTGCCAGGGCGGAGGAAGACGAAGGCGCGACCCTCACGCGCATGCAGGAATTCGAAAAGCGCCTGGCAGAGATGGCGCCGGCCCAGCAGCAACATCGCTGGCCGTGCTACTTCGACGCCTGGAAGATGGGCCTGTGGGATCCCGCCAGGCCGGACGAATTGAAACTAAGACAGGATTGCCAGGCGCAAAGCACCCGTGACCAGATCGTCCCCCGCAAAATGGTGGAGCAGGAAGTGCGCGCGCTATCGGACGCGGCGGCGAAACAGGTCCCCGCGCTCAGCGGCAAAGGCGAGTTCCTTCTGTTTGGGCCGTCGGGAAAGCGCTATGCGTCATTCTACCCCGAGGAACGTGAGCGCCACGGATTGCGGGAAGGTGGTGCGACCGATTGGCAAGGCGTGCTGGGCCAAAAGATCCCACGTTTCGACAACCGCATCATCGCCAAGTGCGTGCTCATTCCCCGGTTGAATGTATGCAAGATCCGCAAGGGTGCTGACGGCGACCTGCACCCCAACTCTCGCCTGGCTGCCGAGGTGGTCTTTCTGATGAAGCTGAAGAACATGCGCTTCCAGCAGGGCGGCGGCGTACGCGGCCTTACCGCCGCTGAGATCGGGCAAATTTTCCATGACCCGAAGCGGACCAAGCTCGCGCTGACGGCCACTCAGTGGAAAAAGTGGTGTCTGCGGCTTGGCGGCTTCCCACTCCCGGGACAGAACGAGGAAGTGGCCGAGCCGCGCTTCTCGGGGCGCAGCCGCTTCTGCCGGCCGGCGCTTCAGATCCTGCACCGCCTGATCCTCTCGGGTCACTCTCCGCAGGCGGCCTACGCCGAGGAATTGGCGCGGCTGAATGGGAACTCCGCCCCGCTCAAGGGGCTCGTGCCGGACGACCTAAAGTTCCTGCTACAAATGGGGCAGACCTGGCAGGGCATCTACATCCCAAACCAGAAACTTGAGGCCCTGGCCCGAGCGACCGAAGAACCGCAGCTCGCCATCCAACGGCTCATCGGCGACCAGAACGATCCCGTCGTCAGGCACCGGCTCATGTTGTTCGCACAGCGCCTCGATGAGCTGGCGGAACAGTTCGGGACACCGGACTACGTCGTGCTGGAGTTCGTCCGCGAGGACTTCATGGGCGAGCAAGCCAGGCGGGACTATCTCAAGTTCCAGCGGGACCGCGCGCGCGACCGGGCTGAGGCGCGCGCCATGGCGGCCAAGGCCGGGGCCACCGCCAGAGACGCCGGGCTTAAAATGGAATTGCACAAGGCCCAGAGCGGCATCTGCCTCTACACGGGCGAGGCGCTCGCCCCAACATCCCTGGATGACTATGTCATTGATCATATCGTGCCCCGTGCGAAGGGTGGCTCCGATGCCGCTGTTAATTACGTACTTACCACCCGTCGGGCAAACGATGACAAGGCTGACCGAACGCCTTACGAGTGGCTGGCTGGCAAGGAAGGCTGGGACGCTTACGTCGAGCGGGTGAGAGAACGAGGTACCACCCTTCGGAACAAGAAAGTGCAGTTGCTCACGTCCCCCGAAGCTCCCGCCTTGGTGGACAAATATACAGCGTTGGCTGAGACGGCCTGGATTTCCAAGCTTGCTCAAACCATCGTTGGGCTCCGCTTCGGCTGGCCCGGCGGGATCAGCAACGGCCAGCGCAAAGTGATCGTGGTCTCGGGCGGGCTGACCGGCCGCATCCGCCGCAAATACGGGCTTAACAGGCTGCTGAATCCTGACGCAGAGTCCGAGGAAGAAGCCGAGACCAAGAACCGTCACGACGACCGGCACCACGCGCTCGACGCCATGGTCATCAGCTTCATCCCGAACTGGGCGCGCAACGCCAGGCTGGCCGGCTCCTTCCGTCTTCCTGAGGGAGTGCATCGGGAGCTGTTTGAGAAGGAGATCGCCGAGGTCATTCCAAGGAACGTCGCGCTGGCGAGGCCGGTGCTGGAGGAGACCTTTTACGGCCGCCGGACCATCCGCGGCAGGCAGTACGCCGTGGGGCGCGAGGAGCTCTCGGCTTTGGCTGCAAAGCTGGTGTCCGGCAAGCGCGTGCTCAAGAAGCGGGGCGATATCGAAACCCTGCGCATCGTTGATCTCAGGATCCGCTCCGACGTTGAAGCATTCCTGGAGGCCAGCCCTAATCTGACCCTCTCAGCCTGGGACGCCTGGTGTAAGGATTATCGGCTTGGCCCTGAGGGCCCGGCGGTTCAAACAGTGATGGTGACCAAGTCCAAGGCGGATTCCCTTGACGAGTACAAGGACGTCTCCAAGGACGGCAGCGGCCAATTTCGGCGAGGCGCAAAGCACAGAGGCTATTTCCTTTTTGAACAACCCCGTGCCACAAAGAGCAACCCGCTGAACAAGCAGATCCAGGTCCGCCCAGTCTACGTGCACGAGAGCAGGAAGGGTGTAGTCGCGCAAATAAATGGCAAGGTGCTCGGCTACTTCGAATCCGGCTGTTTGGTCCGGCTGACAAAGGCCTGGACGTTTCAGGGGAGGGGTTACACGGCCGGGCTTTACACGCTCGCGAGCATCTGGGCGAACCGCAACGCCAAGCTGCGGCATCCTCACTTTGGCGAGATAGGGCCGGTCGGCCTCCGTATCCTGCTGGACGCCGGCTTCCACCGCGAGGAATGAGCCATGAGCTACCACATCCTGCACGTCTTTCAGCACGGTGCAGTCTTGGGCCGGGAGCGTGGCTTCGTCACCTGCCGCGTGGATGGCCTTGAGGATCGCCGCCTGCCCCTCGAAGATGTGCGCGCCGTGGTGATCGCCGCGCGCGGAGTGACACTCACCTCCAACTTCCTTTCGGGTTTGCTGGAGACCGACGGCATTGTGCTGCACTGCGATGAGCGCTACCAGCCGTGCGGCTGGACGGCACCCCTGGGGCGTGTGGTGGATTTGCGGGCATTCCAACACCAGGCAAAAAGGCCGCGCAAGTTGAACAACCATCTGTGGCGCGAGATGCTGCGCGGCAAAACGCTGAATCAGACCCGGGTACTGCAACGCAAGCAGCTCCGCTCCCCCCAATTGGAGCTGGCGCTCAAACAGGGCCAGTTCGATGAAGCAAACTGCGCCCGCCGTTACTGGCAGCTCTATTTCCCCGCGATCGGCTGGATGGGCACTAAGCGAGACCGGAAACAGGACACCGCCCCTAACCAGATGCTCAACTATGGCTATGCCGTCCTGGCCGCCCTTTGCCACCGCAGCCTCATCGTCCATGGTCTGTTGCCTCAGTTGGGTGTCCACCACATGGCCCGCTACCGTTCCGAGCCGCTGGTTTATGATCTCATGGAACCGTTTCGCCCAGCCGTGGAGCTCATGCTGGCGGAATACCTGCTCGAACCGGAAATCTCGATGAAAGGCTGGGCAAAGCAAGTGGGCGCCGGACTCCGCGACCGCCGGGTGGCGCACGGGAGCTACACACTGAAGCTGATGGATGCCATTGACGCCTCGGCTAATTCCCTGGCGCGGGCCTATGCTGAACTCTCGGCAACGCGCTTTTGGGTTCCGGAGTTGCCGGCGTCCGGCGGCAGCTCGTGAACAACTCCCCTTTCAGCATGGGCTGGCTCATGGCCATGTTCGACCTGCCCGTAATGACCGCTGACCAGCGCAAGGTGGCCACCCGCTTCCGCACCGACCTCCTGGACACTGGCTTCCTCATGATCCAGTTCTCCGTTTATGCCCGCCCCTGCGTTAACTTCGAACAACTCAGCAAACACTTGGATGACGTGAAGGCGCTCGTGCCCGAAGCAGGGAATGTCCGGCTCATCTTCATCACCGACGAGCAATGGGCCAAAAGCGTCACTGTGATCGGCCCAAACTACGACCAGGACGGGCGCGCCAAGGACCCCAAAGTGCCCAATCAGGTCGAGTTCTGGGAGTGAAAAAGAGGGCCTCGCTGCCGTGCTAAGCAGTGGGCAACGAGGCCACATTTCAGTTAAGCCTTCCCCCCGGAAGCGCGTAACTTCCACAAAACTAAGCACCTGCGACCTCCTCCCGCAAGCCTTTTCTGCGTCCTATTCTAAATCACCCGCCTCCGGGGGGAAGGCAAAACAGCTAACCCCGAAGTCCGTGTAGAACATGCATTCTAAATCACCCGCCTCCGGGGGGAAGGCAAAACGTGCCACCACGGCTCAGGTTGACGCGACGGATTCTAAATCACCCGCCTCCGGGGGGAAGGCAAAACGGGGCGAGCTTGGGCGTCAGAAGGTCCTTGATTCTAAATCACCCGCCTCCGGGGGGAAGGCAAAACGGGCGGTGTTCAACCGCTACGAGGCGGCGTATTCTAAATCACCCGCCTCCGGGGGGAAGGCAAAACCCGGCGTCGTCTTTGGCGTCATGCCAAGCCATTCTAAATCACCCGCCTCCGGGGGGAAGGCAAAACTTAGTTAGTCCGTTGCTTGGCGCACCATTCATTCTAAATCACCCGCCTCCGGGGGGAAGGCAAAACCGGTGGGCGGAGCGGGCGACGGGCGCCGACATTCTAAATCACCCGCCTCCGGGGGGAAGGCAAAACTGCTGTTGTGTCTCGTTCATACAGTCGTCCATTCTAAATCACCCGCCTCCGGGGGGAAGGCAAAACAGCTAGTCATGCCTGAGATTGTCCCGGCGAATTCTAAATCACCCGCCTCCGGGGGGAAGGCAAAACATGAGGGCTTGGCGGATGTTGCTGTCCTTGATTCTAAATCACCCGCCTCCGGGGGGAAGGCAAAACTGCAAGTAGGTGTTGGGCATCTCAGTTTTCATTCTAAATCACCCGCCTCCGGGGGGAAGGCAAAACAGGTCGGCTTCGGGAGCGAAGAAGAAGATGATTCTAAATCACCCGCCTCCGGGGGGACGGCAAAACTTGTGGGGGGCATGGGAAAACCTGACGATCATTCTAAATCACCCGCCTCCGGGGGGAAGGCAAAACGGCTGTCCACTGATGGACGGCGCGGAGCATATTCTAAATCACCCGCCTCCGGGGGGAAGGCAAAACAGACAGGCTACGATTACGTTCCGCGCGTGCATTCTAAATCACCCGCCTCCGGGGGGAAGGCAAAACTAATAGACCTGGCTGCCGAGCGCGATCAACATTCTAAATCACCCGCCTCCGGGGGGAAGGCAAAACGTAGAGACACGCATCGAGCGT
>DATKNZ010000414.1:0-9231 GCA_035541055.1 Candidatus Acidiferrum sp.
AGATTCGGCCTGGCTTGAGCTGCGAGCGACAGCCCTTATAAAATAGCGCAGCGAGGTGATGTGCCCGCGGAATGGCCGCCGCTCGACAAGGTTGGCATTCCCCCCTAGAGTCGGGCCATGATTCAACGCTATTCCCGCCCCGGGATGCGCGACATCTGGAGCGAGCAGCGCAAGCTCGAGATCTGGTTGCAAATTGAGCTGCTGGCCAGCGAGGCCCTCTGCGCCGCGGGCCTGGTGCCGCGCCGGGATTTCCAGCAGATGAAGCGCCGCGCGGCCTTCACCATCGAGCGGTGCAAGGAACTTGAGCGCACGCTCAACCACGACGTCATTGCCTTTACCACCAATGTAGCTGAGAACATCGGTGCGCCGGCCAGCCGCTGGCTGCACTTCGGCCTCACCAGCAGCGACATCATAGATACCGCCTTTGCGGTGCAGATGGTGCAGTCGGCCGATATCCTGCTGGAGGACATGCGGGCCCTGCGCAAGGCCGTTGCCGCCAAGGCGAAGCGGCACCAATTCACGCCGATGATTGGGCGCAGCCACGGCATTCACGCCGAGCCCACGACCTTCGGCCTGAAGATGGCGCTGATGTACGATGAGTTCGGGCGGGCCCAGCAGCGCCTGGAAGCGGCGCGCGAGGCGGTGCGGGTGGGCAAGCTGTCGGGCGCCGTGGGGACCAGCGCGCACCTTTCGCCGGAAGTCGAGTCCTTCGTCTGCCGCAAGCTGGGGCTGCGCCCGGCGCCCATCGCCACTCAGATTGTCCAGCGCGACTTGCACGCCGAGTTCATGAACGCGCTGGCGCTGGTGGGCGCGAGCATCGAGCGCTGGGCCACGGAGTTCCGGCACCTGCAACGCACCGAGGTGCTCGAAGCCGAAGAGTTCTTCGCCAAAGGCCAGAAGGGCTCCAGCGCCATGCCGCACAAGCGCAACCCGATCACCAGCGAGCGCCTCAGCGGCCTGGCCCGCGTGCTCCGCGGCAACGCCCTCGCCGCCCTCGAGAACGTCGCCCTCTGGCATGAGCGCGACATCAGCCACAGCTCGGTCGAGCGCATCATCTTCCCCGACTCCTGCACGCTGCTCGATTACATGCTCGTCACGCTGACGAAGCTGGTGGAAGGCCTGGTCGTGTATCCCGAGAACATGCAGCAGAACCTCAAGCGCTCTCTCGGCATGTGGAACTCCCAGACCGTCCTGCTCGCCCTGATCCGCAAGGGCCTCACCCGCGAGCAGGCCTACGAGCTGGTGCAACGCAATGCGATGAAGACCTGGGAGGTGAAGCACGCGGGCCGCGAGGATGCCGATTTCCTCGCCCAACTGCAGAGCGACCCTGAGGTGGCGCGCCACTTCAAGAAGGGCGAGCTGCAGAAGCTCTGCTCGCTCGACTTCCACTTCAAGCAAGTGAAGAACCGGTTCCGGAAGCTGGGGCTGAGATGAGCTGCCCGGCGGGTGCTTTTGTGCCGTCCTCTGTTCTCCAACCTCGATCTCCCATGCTCGCTCGCGGATGTGCCGCGCTGGCATGGCTGCTGTTCCTGACGCAGAGTGCCGTTTACGCCCAGGAACCCTGGGCCGAGGCCTTGAGTCGCATGCCGCTCGGGGCGAACGTCTCCCGCCTCGAGCGCACCAACTGCGTGGACATCCTCTGGGGCGCGTTCCAATCCAACGGCGTCGTGAAGGCCATGGTCCTCATGCCCGGCGCGACGGATACGTGGTACCTGTTCAAACCCGCGCAGGTGGCCATCACTAACGCAAACCCCTCGCTGTTGGACGCGATTGCCGCGCTGACGAACCAGACGCCCATCCGCGCCACTTTCAAGGCGCCCTTCCTGCTCCTGCACACCGGGGTGGACGTGCTGGAGCCGGTGATGAGGGTCGAGGACGAACGCACCGAGGCCAAGCTTAGGCAGGCCCGCTTCGTCCCACACGCCGTTTACAACGACCGGGACTGGGACTTCCTGGAACCAATCCTGCACAAGCACCTCAAGGTCGCTTTGAGCCCGTGGCGCTACACCGAAGGCTCGTGGCATTTCTACCGCCATACCTTCGCCGCCTGGGACCTGACCGGCTGGGAAGCGCTGGAGGCCACCGCCCTGGCCGCCAGGACGAAGTGCACAATCCGCCATAACAAGGTGGAGTTCGAGGTGGACATGCGCCTGGCGCCACCCTCTCACGGCTGAACAGCGCAAAGACAATCGGCTTTAGCCTCTTAACGGAAGCGCTTGGCCTTCAGGCGCTTGTGTAAGCGCCGGCTACAGGCGCTGCCAGAGGGCGGGCCAAATGCCTCTGAACCAAGGCTTTCGAGTCTCTGGCAGGGGGCAGCATTTCGCTGCCGATCCGCGTTTCGCTTCGGTCTGTCCCCGGTGATATGCCGGTGTATCTCCCATGTGGCCCGGGCCCCATGGGAGACACACCGGCATATCACCGGGGCCCCACCGGAACGGCGCAATGGGGGCTGAAATCCGAAACCCGAAGGCCGAAGGCCGAAAGAAGGCCGAAATCCGAAGTCCGAACCCGCCAGGACGCCATCCAAGCACTTGGCCGGCAGGGAGGCCGCCGCTGGCGCCGAAGCGCAAAAACGAAGCATTTCCAAGCACCCGGTTTCCACAAGGGCTATGGGCTGGCAAGCTTCGGGTTTCGGGCTTCGGCCTTCTTTCGGCCTTCGGATTTCGGCCTTCGGGCTTGGCTGCCGGATTCCACTGGAAGCGTCCAGGAGCCCGCCCAGTATGCCTAAGCACCTCCGCGCCGGTACGTTCCGCGTCCCGAATGGCCTGGGCTAGAAATCGTGCGTGAGGATGGCTTCCAGCCGCCGGCAGATTTCCCGGCCGTAATCGGTCCAAATCCCCTGGCCCCAGTAGCGGTAGCAACTGGTCTGCGAGCATAGGAGGTAAAACAGGGCATTGCGATATCGGTGGTCGTTCGTGGGCACGCCCGGCTTGATCACCTTCTGGAAGAACAGCGAGCTGCACTTGTCTATGGGCCCGAGCAACGATTCGTAGCCTTTCACCCAGGAGATGTTGTTCGTCCAACTGCCGCCATCCATGTTGAAGCGGTTATCCGCTTTCTTCAACTGCTCGATAACCTGCGTCAGGCGCTCGGGGCCTTCGCCCGGCTTATACTGGTCCCAAATCCGCTTCTGGCAGACCGGCTGCACCACCGGGAAGTCCTTTTCCTGGATGCCCTGCGAGAACAGGTGCTCGAGGTACTCGGTGACGTTCAGGGGCGGGGTGCTCGATCCTGAGGACTCCCGCATGACTTCCATGTATTTGCCGGGGAACTCGTTCATCATCACGCCGCCGTTCTCACCGTCGGCGATCTGCGAGACCAGCGGCGCGACCTGCTGGCCGTCCAGTTGCCAGCGCGACAGGCCCTTGGCTTCGTAGTAAGGCTGCATTTGGGCCACGAGCTTGGTGTCGCTGCCCTGGGTCTTGATGACGGCGATGATGCTGGCTTCCTCGCCCTTGTTGTTCCGGCAGACGAGCCGATGCGGCACGTGCTTGCGCTCGGGCCCCTGGCCGTTCTCGGGGCGCTCGACGGTATGCTCCTGCACGAGGACCCAGAGAAAGCCGCAGTCCTTCAGCGTCTTCACGAACTCGTAGGCCGTGTCGGGGTGGTTAGGCAGGGCCATCTCGGACGGAGAGAACCCGCGCACCCGGCCCAGGGCTTCGAGGCCAAAGATCGCGGCAAAGTGATGCTGCCACGCCTGCACGTGCAGCCGGTAATCCTGCACGGGCGTGGAGGGCGCCACCGCGTGGCCCCACGGGGTGCCGAGCCATTCCACGGCGCCGCGGTAATCCGGGTCGCACGTGATGCGCTTCAGGTTATCAAAGACGTCGTTCAGCCCCATCTGCCGCAACCCGTGCAGCAGCGTGCCCGAGTAATCCAGCATGATTCGCGGCTGCTTGCCTTCGTTCATAAGTTGCGGGATGAACTCGCCCATGCGCTTGTAGCACCAGTGGAACACCGAGGCATTGTGGTTATCGCCGATGCCGGGGTTATCCATCATGTATTTGAGATGGCTGATCACCTCTGCCGTGCCCAGGTTGGGGCCGCCCGCAGGGATGAGCGGCTGGTGCATGTGCAGGGCGCAGGCGAACCCGCTCTTGATGCCGCCCCAGTTGACGCGGCTCTCGGGCAGAAGGACCGGGCGCCCCTGGCCCGCTCGCATGGCGGATTTGATCTGGTCCTCGGCGCCGCAGATGTTCGGCAGACCGCCGACGTATTCGGGTAAATCACTCATAGTTGCTTCCTACTCTCCCGTCTAAACTCCGTGAGAGGCCTGGGTTCGTCAACTACCGCATCGCCGGATGGTGCCGCGCGGGTGCATCTCACCACTGTCCCTGTTCAGGTAGGGACGCCTCGCCGAGGCGTCCGGGTGGGCCGGAAACGGACGCCTCGGCGAGGCGTCCCTACCCAGCTAAGGGCCGTGGGGAGATGCGCCCGGTCCGCGCGGACGCGACTCGGAAGCCACGGTGGAGTGCGGCCATGCTCGGGCGCAGCGACGCCGGAGTAGCCGGGCGCGCTGCCTGCATCGGATGTTGCTGCACCCGAGGACGGGCGGGCTCCGCCGGCGCGAGGGGCTGCGGCTCTCCGGCAAAAGCCTCGCGTGCCCGCGGCGCGTTCGGAATACTTCGGGGCGTGCCCAAATGGTGCAAGACCATCATTGCGATCCTGCTGCTGCCGGTATGCGTCGGGGCTGCGGGCGCGTTATGGCGGGTGCTGCGGGCCAGCGGCGAGGCAGACACCACCTGGGTGCCGTTCCTGGCGGGCGCGGCGTGCTGGGTGGTGATCTATATCCTGCTGCCCAAGCCCATGTGGATGTATGTGCTCGGCCACGAGCTGACCCATGCTCTCTGGACGTGGCTTTTCGGAGGCCGGGTGAAGAAGTTCAAGGCCTCGGCCAAGGGAGGGCACGTCATCGTCACCAAGAGCAACTTCGCCGTGGCGCTGGCGCCCTACTTCTTCCCGCTCTATGCCATGCTGGTCGTGCTGGTGTTTGTGGCGGCGCATTGGTTCTTCGACTGGCGCCATTACCTGGTGTGGTTTCACCTGTTGCTGGGCGCCGCCTACGCCTTTCACGTGACGCTCAATGCCCACATCCTGCGCTACAACCAGACCGACATCACCGAGCAGGGATACCTGTTCTCGGCAGTCGTTATCTTCCTGGGTAACGTGACCGTCCTGATAATCGGCATTCCCTTGCTGGCTTCGCAAGTGGGCGTGCTCACGGCGCTTCACTGGTGGATTGGCTGCACGGTCGAGGCGCTGCAGGCCCTGCAACGAGTCCTCTTGGCTTCCCGATAGCCGGTTCAACGCTCGCGGCCGCAGCGCGATCGCGCCGGGAAGCTCCAACGAGATGCACCTTTGACACCTGGCCGGCTGCGCGGTAAAACATGGGCCAGGCAGCATTGCCTGCAAGCGGGAAAGAAAGGTGCCTATGCAAACGGTTCTGCCATCGGAGTTCAAACGGCTCATGGTCCTGATGCTGGACAGCGTCCCCCACGTCATCGAGGAGTTCCACACGAGCGGCACCGCCCAGACGCGGCACAAGCTCCACACGCGCCTGCGACAGCTTAAGACCGGGCGTGTCATTGACCGAGTGTTCGCCGACAACGAGCGCGTGCCCGTGGCACAGCTCGAAACCCGGCGGGCGACCTACAGCTATTCGCAAGGGGACACCCACGTGTTCATTGACGCGGACACGTTCGACGAGTTCGAGCTGAGCGCGGAGCAGATCGGTGAGCGGCGCTGGTTCCTCAAAGAGAACGAGGAATACAAGGCCCTGCTCCTGGACGGCGTGCTGATGGACATTGTACTGCCGCCGCAGATTCCCCTCAAGGTGCTGGACACAGCAGCCCCGATCCGCGGCGGCTCGGACTCCGCCTGGAAAGAGGCCAAAATGGAGACCGGGCTCCAGATCATGGTGCCGCTGTTTATCGCCAAGGGAGAAACGATCCGCGTGGATACAGCCGGCAAGAAGTACGCGGGCCGGGAAGCGGCGGAGCACTGACCGAGGCGGGCTCAGGCCGGCTGCGGGCGGATGCTCTCGCGGGCCACGGGAGTGCTGGGATCGGCCTGCTGGGCGGGCGCGGTCCATAGAATCTCGATGGGATCGGCGTTGGCCAGCAGTTCGCGAATTCCCAGGATCACCGCACCGCCTTCCCGCAGGCGGCCCAACACTTCGGCCAAGGTCGCTTCGCTAACGCCGAATTGCCCGCGGTAGTTATCGCTGAGCACGAATACCACGCGCGCCTGCGCATCCAGCCCGACCCCCACCAGACTGACGTGGATGCCTTCGAGTGCGGATGCCTGCGTCCCGAGGAATGCCATCCCGTTGTAGAAGCGGGCCATCTGGCCCTCACCCAGAAACCCAAGGCTGCCCTTCTCCGTGATAAAGATCCCCCGGAAGGCCGGGTCGGCAATATCGTCCGATTCCCCGACGGTGATGAACCAGCATTCGGACGGGCCGAATTTGCCTTCATTCGAGTTGCCGAATCGTTCAGCCATCCGGGTGTAAGTCAGGACCGAGAACCAGTCGGGGGGGAGAGCCGGCTCGGCCAGCACGCTTTTCAGCCAAAGATTGGGAAGGGAACCGGGCCTGACGAGGGACACAGCAGCAGGCGGTGCGGGTCCGGCCTTTGGTGGACCGGCGAACGCGGGCGGGCTGGACCCGGGCTCAGCGGCGCCGGCAGCCGCAGAGGCGTGGGGCGTCTGCTCGTGGGACGGCGGAGGGGTCCAGGCCGGTGCCGGAGCCGCTCGCGGCTCAGGCTCAGAAGCCGGCGCGGGCTGCGGCGCCAGCACCGTGTGACGGTTAATGGCCGGGTGGTTGAACACCGCCGTGAGCTCCGCCGCGCTCAGCCGCAACAAATTGAGCGGCTGACTTAAGTGCAAAGTTTTCACGCGGCCCTCCTCGTCCGTCACCTGGACAGTGTTCTCCGGAGTCCAGGCCAGGTACTGCTCTCCGCCGTCAGGGGTCTTTCGCTTGAACACCAGGTTCGGAGGAATCAGTTTGACGACGATCTCCTTGTGCAGCAGGCCGCAGTGATCGGGGTCCTGTAAAGAATCGAGCATCTGCTCGTTCAGGTGATGGCGATGGCTGGCCGCGACGCCGGCCACCCTGACGGGGAACTGGATGTCAAAGCCGGTCGCGGATGCCGCATTGAGGAAGATGAGGATTTGCTTGCCATGCGCGGCGGCGGCGTCCGGGCGGTAGCGCTCGTTGAGGATTTGTTCGAGGCGGGTGGCGTCGTTGCGGCCCCGCTCGAAACTGCACAGCTCGCCGTCCAGCTCGATCCAATCGTGCAGGGCGCCGGCCGACACGATCCGGGGTTTGCGCATCAACCCTTGCTGATGGAGGCTGTTGATCCCGGCTACGCTCAGCCCGACGGACGCCAGCGGCTCCTTTCCTTGCAGGCAGTGGATGTGCACCTGGCCGCGCTTGTCCACTTCCACCTGGAAGCGCACGGCCTCCGCCCCGGGCCGCGCGGGGGTCTCGAGCGGCGGGGGGGCGGCCGGCGGTCGGGCCTTTTGGCGGGCCAGTGCGAGGGTCTCGCGCTCGAAGCGCAACCACTCATTGAAGAGTTGCTCCAGCTTGCGGCATCCCGCCGGGTCGGTCAGGGCGACCGTTCCGCCCATAACCCGGACGTGCTCGGCCGTGACCTCGAGGCCGGCGGGGGGGGCTGGCAGCTTGCCTTGCACGGTCCACTTGTGGTGGTCCAGTTGGTGCCAGTTTTTCAAGGGCAGCAACTCGATGGTCTCCGTGCCCAAGGTGAGCGTGTAAACCTCCAGGGCGCCGCCGCCGCTGGCCACCCCGGACATGGCGATGGCCTTCCCAATGCTGATTTCAACGGGCCTGATTTCGGGTAAGCCACCGGTCAGCGCCGTCCCGGTCCGTAAGGGGTGGCCGAATGATGAGTTCCCCTCGACGCCTGGCCCGCCGCCTTGGCCCGGCGAATTCTCCGCTGCTGGCAAATCGTTCCAGTTCATGGGAACGGAGGTCAGGCGGTCACAGGGCGCCGCCGAATCGCGTACCAGTGTATCCAAGGCGCGGCGTCCACGCAAGGCCGTTTTTACGGTTGACTGCGAAACGGCGGGCTCCGAGGCTGCATGCGCCCATTCATGTTCGCATACCTATGGATCGCTATCGGCGGCGCGCTCGGCAGCGTGGGCCGCTACTGGTTCTCAGGCTTCGTAGCCCGGCATGTGGGAGAGAGCTTCCCCTGGGGCACCCTGCTAGTGAACGTCTCCGGCTGCTTCGTCATCGGCTTTTTTGCGACCGTGACCGGCCCCGATGGGCGCTGGCTGGTGCGCCCGTGGTTCCGGCAACAGTTCTTCATGCTGGGCGTCTGCGGCGGCTATACCACCTTCTCCTCCTTCAGCCTGCAAACCCTCACGCTGGCGCAGGAGGGCGAGTGGCTCTACGCCGGCGCCAACGTCTTGCTATCGGTCGCCACGTGCCTGCTGGCGGTGTGGCTCGGTCATCTCCTGGCCGCGACCCTGAACATCTCCCCACGATGAGCTGCGCGGCGTGGCATAACCCGGAGTGGGCGGTGTCGGCTACAGCGCGCCCTGCGTTGCCGCCTCCGAGTTCCGCCGACCACAGCGCCGCCTGCTCGACCTGATATGAATATCCCTCACGAAGCCGTCCTCTTGCGAATCTTCGTCGGCGAAAGTGACCGCTGGGAGCACAAGCCGCTGTATGAGGCCATCGTCCTCAAGGCGCGGGAATTGCACCTGGCCGGCGCCACCGTCCTGCGCGGGCCGATGGGCTTCGGCAAGTCCAGCCGCCTCCACACCGCCAAAATCCTGCGCCTTTCAGTTGACCTGCCGCTCGTCATCGAGATCGTGGATAGCGAGGACAAGATACAGTCCTTCCTGCCGGTGCTGGACAAGATGATGGGCGGCGGGCTGCTCACCATGGAGAAGGTCAGGGTGATCGAATACCGGGCGGGGCCGGCAGTCGGAGGCCCGGAGATTTAGTCTGATAAGCATACAGGCCGGACGAATGCGGCGAGAATGCGGGCACGGCGGGGGCGCATCTCACTTTCTGCGCCCCGGCACGGCTGATCTCATTAACACCCCGCTTCAGCGGGGTGAAAGTGGGTGCAACGGCGCCACAGCCGCTTTAGCGGCTTACCCGCACGCGATAAACCGCTAAAGCGGTTGCCGGGCGTGGGCCCCTCCTCCACCCCGCTGAAGCGGGGTGTTAATGAAATTCGCGGAGCTACAGCGCCTTAG
>DATKNZ010000415.1:0-58925 GCA_035541055.1 Candidatus Acidiferrum sp.
TGTGGCGCGCATCGTGCCCTTGCTGGCCGAGCGCGTGGTGACTCATTTGGGGGACGAGGAGGCCGAGCGCAAAGCGGCGAAGCTGCAGTTGGTTGCCGTGGAGGCCATCAAGCAGTGCGGCGCCGCCTGGCTGCCGAAAGTGGAAGCGCCTGTCACTCCCGCCCAGTTCCTCGCGCGCCGCGCGTCCTTCGAGTTGCCGCTCCTCGCCTCGCTGCAACCCGGCAGCCGGCCCCCCCGCGAGTACCTTCGCTCCTTCCAGGAGCAGCACGGACGCCAACCGAAATCGGCGTGCATTTGGATCGGCCCCGAAGGCGACTTCACCCCGGCCGAAACCGAAGCCATAAAGGCCCACGGCGCTTTTCCCGTCAGCCTGGGCCGGTTGGTCTTGCGAGTCGAAACGGCGGCGATCTACTGCCTGTCCATTCTGCATTACGAGCTGCAGTCCGCCGCGAATTGAGTTCGAACGGCGACAGGCTGCAGGGTAGGGACGCCTCGCCGAGGCGTCTCTACCAGTGTGAAGGATTCGGGTCATTGCAGCGCATCTGTGTCCATCTGTGCCCATCCGTGGTTTCCTTCCGCACAGATACCGCTCAGCGGGCTTGAACGAGGACGCGGAAAGCCCTTCCCAGGTGCTCCGGGTGCGTGAGGGTCTGAAACTGGCGTGTGCTCCGGGCCGTCCATTCGCCGAACGAACTTCCCTCCTGCCATGCCTTGCCGGCTACGTGTGTGAGGAACTGTTCCTGGCTTTGAAAGGCCTCCGTACGCAGGCCGGCAGCCTCTCCTGCCACCTGCAAGGCGCTGAAGTTCACGTGGGCGGTAATGTCCTGCATTCCGGGATCAGCGAGCACGTCGTCGCTCAATTGGTGCCGCCGATATGCGCGCAGCGTTCCTCTCTTCCGTTCCGGCGCCAGCAGTTCGTCCGCGGTAAGCCCGTAGTCGAACGTCAGCAGCTTGCCAGGTCCCAGGGCGTCCGCTGCCGCACGCCACCACTCATGGGCGGCGGGGCAAACCTCCACCACGAAACCGTCGGGCAGCGCGTCGGCGAGTTGCGGGCTGAGCGTCGCCGGGAACGCGCCCTGAGCCAGCGCGGTAGCGTCACCCGGAAGCCGGGTCCAAACGAACCTCCCCTGCTCTACCCTTACGCCCCACTCGAACCAAATGCGCGCCTTCGCATCCCAACCCAACCGATGGACCGGCAGTGCGTCCAGCAGTTCGTTCGCGAAGATGATACGCCGCGCACCCACCGCGCCGGGCTTCACCTCCCGCCCCTGCTCGACGCCTCCGGCTTTGGCTTGCGCAGGCAACTCCCCTAACCCGCCGGCCCAGAGAACCCTCCCGGCGAACGCGGCCAGCGTCTGATGCTGCCACTCCCGCCTCCGGCCCGAGGGCTCGACAATCCAGTACGTCAGCCGCGCATAGATGCCTGGCCGCCGCTGGCGCATCCAGCCCAGGATATCCCGCGCCAAGTCCCCCCGGTGCGCCCCCGCCTCCACAACTTCGATCTGCGGCCCCCCCGGCCCGCCCCCATCCGTCCATTCGGCAAATTGGAACCCCAGCAACTCGCCAAAAAGCCTGCCCGCGCTCACGCTGGTGTAATAATCCCCGCCCCTCCCTATAGTGTCCTCTTCCTTTTCATAATATCCACAAACGGGACAGTAGAGGGCTAATTCCATGAACCGGGAAAAGGGGATGGCCCCGCAGCCCTCGATTTCCTTAGCAATCTTTTCGGCGACTTGGCTCAAGACTGGTGCGGATTTAGCTAACAGATGCCCTGACCGTATGGACCCTTATGGCAAAAATTGATGCGTTCTTCAACCTGATGTTCGAGCAAAAGGCCTCGGACGTGCATCTGTCCTCCGGCAACAACCCGATGCTGCGCGTGAACGGCGAGCTGCACCGGGTGGACCATCCCCCGCTCGACAATGACGAGCTCAAGAAGATGCTCTACGAGATCGCACCGGAGTACAAGATCAAGGTGTTTGAAGAGACCGGGGACGTGGACTTCGGCTACGAGATCCCCAACATATCGCGTTTCCGGGCGAACTTCTTCAACCAGAAATACGGCATCGCCGCCGTGTTCCGCCAAATACCCACCAAGGTGCTCTCCTTCGAGGACTTCGAGAAGTTCGATGCGCCGTTGCCCGCGGTGCTCAAGAAGTTCTCCATGCTGAACCGGGGGCTCGTCGTGGTGACCGGCCCGACCGGCTCCGGCAAGTCCACCACGCTCGCGGCGATGGTGGACTACGCCAACAAGAACCGGCGCGACCACATCATCACCGTGGAAGACCCGATCGAGTTCGTGCACGAGAGCAAGAACTGCCTCATCAACCACCGCGAGGTGGGCGTGCACACCAAGAGCTTTGCGGCGGCGCTGCGCGGCGCCTTGCGCGAGGATCCCGACATCATCCTGGTAGGCGAGCTACGCGACTTGGAGACGATCGAGCTGGCGCTGGTGGCGGCGAGCACCGGGCACCTGGTCCTCGGCACGCTCCACACTCCGAGCGCCGCCAAGACCGTGGACCGCATCATTGACGTCTTCCCGGCCGACCAGCAGAACAAGGTGCGGGCGACCCTTTCCGAGGCCCTCAAAGGCGTCGTGGCGCAGAACCTCTTCAAGCGCATTGATAAGAAGGGCCGCGTGGCCGCGCTGGAGATCCTGGTCTTCACCACGGCCATCGCCAACCTGGTGCGCGAGGGCAAGACGCACCAGATTCCCGGCATGATCCAGGTCGGCAAGCGCCTCGGCAACCAGCCGCTGGACGACGCCATCATGGACCACCTGCGCATGAAGCGCATTGCCCCCGAGGAGGCCTACGACAAGTCCCTCGACAAAAAGAAATTCCGCTCGTTCCTGCCCCACCCGCCGGACGACGACGACACCTAAGCTATGCGCCGACCCGAGCTTGATTACGTCCTGACCACGATGCTGGAATCCCAGCCCGAAGTCTCCGACCTCCTGTTCACGGTGGACAAGCCCCTGCAGGTCGAAGCCTACGGCGAGCTGAAGCCCGTCGCGAGCGACCCGCCCATCGAGAAGCTTACCCCTTTCCAGACGGAGACCGTGGCCCTCAACCTCATGGGCGACAACCAGTGGCACATCGGCGACCTGCTCCGCCGCGGCTCGTGCGATACTGCCTACACGCTGGCCGAGAAGGCCCGCTTCCGCATCAACATCTTCTCCCAGCGCGGCAATTACTCGATCGTGCTGCGCCAGCTCAATACCACCATACCCACACTCGAGTGGTTGCAATTCCCGGAGATCATCAAGCACATCCCGCGCGAGAAAACCGGCCTGGTGCTCGTCACCGGGGCGACCGGCTCTGGCAAGTCCACCACCCTCGCCGCCGTCCTCAACGAGATCGGCCGAACCAAGCCCGTTCACATTATCACCCTCGAAGACCCCATCGAGTTCGTGCACCCGCACGACGTGGCGACCTTCAACCAGCGCGAACTGGGCACGGACTTCGACAGCTTCTCTAACGGCCTGCGCGCCGCGCTGCGCCAGGCGCCCAAGGTCATCCTGGTAGGCGAAATGCGCGACCGCGAGACCATCAAGATTGCCCTGAGCGCCGCCGAAACCGGGCACCTCGTTCTGAGCACGCTTCACACCGTGGATGCCGGCCAGACCATCAACCGCATCCTGGGCATGTTCGAGACGGAGGAGCAGGAACAGGTCCGCGCCCGCCTGGCCGATACCCTGCGCTGGGTTGTCAGCCAGCGCCTAGTGCCGAAAGTGGGCGGGGGCCGTTACGCGCTGCTGGAAATCATGGGCTCGAATCTCCGCACGCAGGAAACCATCCGCCTGGGCGAGGCGGAGGGCAAAAGCTTCTACGAAATCACCGAGGCCAGCCAGCCCTTCGGGTGGCGCACCTTTGATTTCTCGGCCCTCGAGGCCTACGAGCAGAACAAGATCACCGAGGAGACCGCCCTCCTCTACTGCACCAAGCGCGGCCCCGTGGCGCGCGGCATAGACAATATCAAGAAGACGCGCGGCGAGTCCACGCACTCGCTAAATGCGCTGCGCATGAAAGCCATGCAGAACGCCGCCCGTACCAATGCGCCACCACTGCCCGCCGCCCTCAAGCTCAAATGACCCGCTATGACTGAGCGTTTCGACTTCGTCAGCGCCGGCGACAAGCCCGCGCTCCTGGCCTTCTCCACCCCGGAATGGCTGGCCACCGCCAAGTCCGCCCTCGAGGAACTCGGGTACAAGGTCCACACCGCGGCCACCCACACCGACTTCCTGATCCGCTTCAGCCAGGTCCACTATCAGGTGGTCATACTTGAGGAACTGTTCGCCGCGAACAACATCGGCGAGAACCTGACCCTGCAGGCCCTCCAGGCCATGCCCATGAGCCAGCGCCGCCACGCCACGGTCATCCTGATGGGCGACTCCTTCCAAACCTTCACTCCCATGCAGGCCTTCCAGCAAAGTGTCCACGCGGTGATCAACAGCTCCGAGCTGTTCCTGCTCAAACAACTCATCGAGAAAGCCGTCGCGGACAACACGCTGTTTCTTACCAGCTTCCGGGAGGCCCAGAGCCGCGCCTACTCCACAGCCGAAAAGGAAGATTGATCGGCGGCCGCGCTCACGCGGCAACAAAATAGATTCCGTGCGCGGCGCCAATCTCGACGATGCGCTGCATATCGGGGCCGCCGGGGCTCGCGAACTCCTCGGCGCATCGGGAAAAGAAGTGCTCGAACCCCCCCGGTGAGGTGCTGACCGTCATTCTCGACGGCTGGTCGCCAACGTTCTTGAAGGCGTGCACGCAGTTGCGAGGGGCATAGATAACGCTGCCCGCCGGGACCTCGCGCCACTGGCCCTCCGCGAAGAAGCTGACACGACCCTCTTGCACGACAAACCATTCGTCCTCATTGATGTGATAGTGCGGCGGCGGTCCGCCGCCCGGCGGGGTGATATTGGTCCAGAGGCTGAGTGCGCCGCCGGTGTGCCGGGCCTCCAGGTGCATGATCAACTCGTCGCCAAAAGCCCTGAGGACGCGGCCCTGGCCTGGAAAAGCAAGTGTCGGAGCTAAAACCGCCTGGGAATTCATGCCAGCACCCTAGCACACCTTGGGGCTGGTGCAATTGAGACACTTCGCAGTCTGAATCTGCCAAAGGCATTGGGGCTTGGGGTTAATGCTTGCCCCATCCCAAGGCACGCATAGCATCCAACCGTGAGCGAACTCCCCAGCCAGGTCGAGCAGAGCATCCGGGCCCGCCGGCTCCTCGTCCGCGGGCAGCCAGTCCTCGTTGCGGTTTCCGGCGGAGTTGACTCCATGGTGCTCTTGCACGTGTTACACGAACTCGCGCCCCGGCACGGCTGGCAGCTCACGATCGCTCATCTCAATCACACATTGCGAGGGCGAAGCAGCGATGCGGACGAACGGCTGCTGCGGAGGACGGCGGCGAGACTGAAAGTGCCAGTCCGGGTTGGGAGGGCCGATGTCCGTGGGTATGCCCGCGCGCGGGGCCTTTCATTGGAAATGGCCGCCCGTAAACTTCGCCACGAGTTCCTGGCGCGCACCGCGGCGCAGCTCGGCAGCCCGACCGTCGCGCTGGCCCACCATTCGGACGACCAGCTTGAGCTGTTCTTCCTCCGGCTATTGCGGGGCGCCAGCGGGGAAGGATTGGCCGGCATGAAATGGCGCGGCCCGTCTCCCGCCAACCGCGCCATCGAGCTGGTCAGACCGCTGCTCGACTGCACCCGGGCCGCCATCCTGGAGCACGCCGCAGAGGCGCGCATCCCGTTTCGGGAGGACGCCAGCAACGCGTCGAAGGACATGCTGAGAAACCGCATCCGCCTGGAGCTGCTGCCGTTGCTCCGCCGGAACTATCAGCCGGCCCTGGCCAGGATCATTCTGCGCACCGCCGATGTGCTGGGGGCCGAGGCCGAGTTCGCCGCCACCGCGGCCGCGGCCTGGATTCAGAACCCACAGCGAGGGAACCGGTCCCGTCCGAGGAGAGAGCGCCCACCGGCAAGCCGCAACGGGGCGCTGCCCATGGCGCGGACCCCGTTTGACGACCTGCCCGTGGCCGTGCAGCGCCGCGTGATCCAGAATCAATTGTTAGGCCACGGCGTCGTGCCGGACTACTCGCTTATCGAGGAGCTGCGCCTCTCGGCAGAGAGGCAAGTCACGGTTCGATGCGTCCAGCAGTGGGGTGAAGGGCTTTCTGAGGCCGAGGAACGGCCGGGCCAGGAAGTCGCTTCTGGCGGACGCGTGCCCTCAGCGCCCTCTACAGACAGGCTGCGCATAACCCCTGGGCTGACGGTGGCCCGCGACCATAAGGGCATTCTGCACCTGCGCAAACCGGCCCGCGGCTTCAATCCCGAGTTCCTTCGGATCGCTCTGGACCAGCAACCGGGCACCGCGCGCTTCGGCGGAGCGGTCCTACGCTGGCGCATCCACCGCCAACTGCGGGCGGGGCGCCTGCCGCCAGCCCTGGCCGGGCGCGAGTGCTTCGATGCCGACAAGGTTGGCTCCTCCATTCTCTTGCGGCATTGGCAGCCGGGGGACCGCTTCCAGCCCATTGGGATGGCCCGCGCGGTAAAGCTCCAGGACTTCTTCACCAACCAGAAGGTGCCGCAGACCCGTCGCCGGGACCTGATCGTGGCTGCCACGGCTGCTGGCGAGGTATTCTGGGTCGAGGGCCTGAGAATCGGCGAGCCCTTTAAGCTCGCCAAAAGCACGATTCACCGCTTGCAATGGTATTGGAGGCGGATTTAAATGGGTTGGTTGCGGCGTAAGGCCGCGGATGTTACGTTTATATAGCCTTTTAGTCCATGTCCGATAAGAACCGGTTAAGCGATGACGAGAGGAACCCCCGTAAAACCGGCGAGTTCCGAGTGCCCCCGCGTACCTGGCTGGTGTGGATAGCCATCTTCGGCGGCATCATCGTCCTCATGCTGTTCCGGGATCGCATGGACTCGACCGGCGAGGTGCTGAACCAGTATCAATTCCAGGAGAAGGTCAACTCCAACCTGATCGCGCAGGCGACCATTAACTACAACCCTCAGAACTCCGCCCTCAATGAGATCGTGGGCAAATACTACAAGATCGAGGGAGACCGCAAGGTCGAGGTGCCGTTCCGCGCCAAGGTGCGGCTGAACCCGAAGCTGGAGGACAAGCTGCTCACGCTGCCGCAGTTCGAACCGCGCGAGCCCAACACCATGCTGTTCAGCTTCATGGTGAGCGTGCTCCCGATCATCGTCATAGCGGCCCTGATCTGGTTCTTCTTCATCCGCCAGATCAAGATGGCGGGCAAAGGCGCGCTCAGTTTCGGCAAGAGCAAGGCCCGCTTGCTGGCCAAGGAGAGGAACAAGACCACCTTCAAGGATGTGGCCGGGATCGAGGAAGCTATCGAGGAGGTGTCCGAACTGGTGGAGTTCCTGAAGGACCCGAAGAAGTTCCAGCGCCTGGGCGGGCGCATCCCGAAGGGCGTCCTGATGATTGGCCCGCCGGGAACCGGCAAAACCCTTTTGGCCAAGGCCATCGCCGGCGAGGCCGATGCCGCCTTCTTCAGCATCAGCGGGTCGGATTTCGTGGAGATGTTCGTAGGCGTCGGGGCGAGCCGTGTGCGCGATATGTTCGAGCAGGCCCGGCGCAATACGCCTTGCCTGGTATTCATTGACGAAATCGATGCGGTGGGCCGCAGCCGCGGCCACGGCCTGGGTGGCGGCAATGACGAGCGCGAGCAAACACTCAATGCGCTCCTGGTGGAAATGGACGGCTTCGACACCCAGGAAGGCATCATCATCATCGCGGCGACGAACCGCCCGGATGTCCTCGACCCGGCGCTGCTGCGTCCGGGACGCTTCGACCGCCAGGTCACCGTTAACCTGCCCGATGTACGTGGCCGCGAGGCCATCCTGAAGGTACACGCCAAGAATGTGAAGCTGGCGCCGAGCGTTGACTTGTCCGTCATCGCGCGGGGCACGCCCGGCTACTCGGGGGCCGAGCTGGCTAACCTGCTGAACGAGGCGGCGCTGCTAGCCGCCAGCACCAACAAGAAGGCCGTCGGCATGGAGGAGTTGGAGGAAGCGCGCGACAAGGTCCGCTGGGGCCGCGAGCGCCGCAGCCTGGCCATGACCGACGAGGAGAAGAAATTCACCGCTTGGCACGAAGCCGGACACGCGCTGGTCAACGTCATGCTCCAGCACACGCACCCGCTACACAAGGTCACCATCATCCCGCGCGGCCAATCGCTCGGTTCCACGATGTCCTTGCCGAAGACCGATATCCTCAACCGTCGGCGCAAGGAGATGCTGGACATGATTGCCGTCATGATGGGCGGCCGCATTGCGGAGGAGATCATCTCCGGCGATATCTCCAGCGGCGCCGCGGGCGATATTCAACAGGCCACCAACATGGCCCGCGCGATGGTTACCCAGTGGGGCATGAGCGACCGCTTGGGCATGGTCCAATACGGCGATGACGACGAATACGTCTTCCTCGGCCGCGAGATGGCGCGCGCCAAGGTGTATAGCGAGTTTACCGCGCAGGAGATTGACGGCGAAGTGAAGCGGATCATTGATAACGCTTACAAGACCGCCAAGGACATCCTGACTACGAATCTCGACAAGCTCGAGCTGATTGCCAAGTCCCTGCTGGAGTACGAGACCCTCGACGGGCAGCAGGTCCATGACCTCGTCCGCACGGGCAAGTTCACCGCGCCTCCTCCCGCGCCGCATGTGGATGCGCCACGCGGCGCGCCAGCCGGCACACCGTTGCCGGAGACACCGACCAAGCCCGCGCCCCCGCAACTGCCCGGGCTCGGCACGCCGGCCACCGCCCCCGCGTAGCGCGTTCTGACCGGGGCATGGGGGCAGGAGGGCGGACTAATTCAACGCAAAGACGCAGAGAGCGCAGAGGCACGCAGAGAAGACGAAAGCAAAGAGCGGTTCCTCTCTGCGCACCTCTGCGCTCTCTGCGTCTCTGCGTGAAAAGAGGTGCCAGCCGGCGGCTTCAAGTTTCGGCTTGTCGCGCGCCCCATCCGCGAGGTGTCAAGATTCCCCAGTGGACATTTGGGCTCCCGCTCTCTACGTTTCGCCGATGCTGATCGCGCCATCACTGCTGGCCTCTAACTTCGGCCGGCTGGCAAAGGAAACGGAGCGGGTAAACGCCTCCGGCGCCGACTGGCTGCACCTGGACATCATGGACGGGCACTTCGTGCCGAATATCTCGTTCGGCCCCAACGTGGTGCGCACCCTCCGCCCGCTGAGCAAGCTGTTCTTCGACGTGCACCTGATGTGCTCCAAGCCGGAGATCCTGCTCGAGCCCTTCGCGCAGGCGGGCGCCAGCCAGATGAACATTCACGTGGAGCTGGGCGAAGCGGTCACCCCCTTGATCTGGAAGATCAAGTCTCTCGGCAAGAAGGTCGGCCTGGCGATCAACCCGCCCACCACCATCAGCATGGTGCAGCCCTACCTGGAGCAGATTGATTCGTTGCTGATCATGACGGTGAACCCAGGCTTCGGCGGCCAATCCTTCATTCACGAAGCGCTGCCCAAGGTTCAGCAAGCCTATGCCTGGCGGCGCGAATATAACCTGGCCTACCACATTGGCGTCGATGGCGGCGTGGACTTCCAAACCGCCGCCGAGTGCGCTCGTGCCGGCGCGGACGCCTTTATCAGCGGAACCACCCTCTTCGGCCAGCGCAACATGACGGCGGCGGTCCGCAAGATGCGCAAAATCGTGGAGGCTGCGCACCCGGCGCCGCACGAGGCCGAATCCACCCCTGCCGCGGCGCAAGCACACCAACCTCTGTGAGCATCAAATTCGGAACCGACGGCTGGCGAGCGGTCATCGCCGAGGAATTCACCTTTGCCAACGTGGCCCGCGTCTCCCAGGCCGCCGCGGATTACTGGGGCGCGCACCCGGTCCCCGGCACCGGCAAGAAGGTCATCGTGGGCTACGACCGGCGATTTCTATCCGACCAGTTCGCCCGGCGCTCGGCAGAGGTCTTCGCTGGCAACGGCTTCGAGGTCGTGCTGACGCCGGAGCCCACGCCCACACCTTCGGTGTCCTTCGCGGTGAAACACCAGCGCGCCGTCGGCGGCGTAATGATCACCGCCAGCCACAACCCGCCGGAGTTCAACGGCTACAAGCTCAAGTCCCACTACGGCGGATCGGCCGACACCTCCACCTGCAAGGACGTCGAGAGCTGCCTGGATCGCAATGGCGTCCAGTCCCAGGAGCTGTCCGCTGCGGTGCAGGACAAACGGGTGAGGATCGCCGACGTGCGGCCCGCCCACTACGCCGCGCTCAAAAAGCTGGTGGATTTCCCGCTCATCGCGAAATCCCGGCTGCGCTTTGCCCATGAAGCCCTGTTCGGCGTGGGCGCCGGCTGCTTCGAACAACTGCTGGCCGGCACCACCTGCAAGGTGACCACCTTGAATGGGCGGCACGACCCGCTGTTCGGGGGCATCAACCCCGAGCCCATCAAGGTGAACTATGCCCTCAGCTCGGCTTTCCTCAGGAAGCACCCTCACGACCTGTGCCTTGTCACCGACGGCGACGCGGACCGCGTCGGCGGGATGGACGGCCACGGCAACTACCTGACCACCCATCAACTGATCTGCCTGTTGCTGCGGCACTTCATCGTGAACCGCCGCCAAAAGGGACGCGTCGTCAAGGCGCTGACCACCACCTCCATGGTGGACAAAATCTGCGAGGCGCACGGGCTGGAACTCACCGAGACGGGTGTCGGCTTCAAATACATCGTGGCGGAATTGCTCAAAGGCGGCGTGCTGCTCGGGGCCGAGGAGAGCGGCGGCATCGCCTTCCCCGGCCACATCCCTGAGCGCGACGGCATCGCCGCCGGGCTAATGCTGCTGGAGATGCTGGCCACCGACCGCGTATCCATCAACCAGCTCCTGGCCGGGCTAACCAAAGAGTTCGGCCCGCATTGCTATGGCCGCATTGACACGCACTTCCCGCTGGAGAAGCGGCCCGTGCTCATGGAGTTCTTGCAGAAGAACCCCCCGGACAAGCTGCTGCGGTCGCCCCTGGCCGATGTGAAGACCTACGACGGGGTGAAATTCATTGCGCAGGACACCTCCTGGCTGATGCTGCGCGGTTCCGGCACCGAGCCCATCCTGCGCATATACGCTGAAGGCAGGTCGGACGCCGACGCGCAGAAGCTCCTCAAGCTGGGTGTCCGGCTGACGAAAGCAGTGTAACGACCTGGCAGCATCTCCTTTCTTAAGCGGCTCCAGGCTGGCTCTCATTCCACCCCGCTTCAGCGGGGTGGAAGAGGCTGCGAGGATGCTGCAACCGCTTTAGCGGTTTACCCGCACCCGGGAAACCGCTGAAGCGGTTGCAGGCCGTGAGTCGCTCATTCACCCCGCTGAAGCGGGGTGTTAATGAGAGCCGCGCTGTGGGTGGCTAACCGAATCGAGATGCGCCTCACCTTCCCGGCCGCCCGCTACGGCGTTTGACGGCGCTGCGGCCTGAGCCATAATAAACGCAGGCTGGCGGGCGGACAGAACTATGAGAATTGCGTTGTATCTTGCGGGGCTGCTGCTCGGAACATCCGGGGTTGCCTTGGCTGAAATGCGAACCTGGACGTTCGAGCAATCCGGCGCCACCCTGCAGGCAGAGGTCGTCGGCTTCAGTGGCGACGCGGTCACCTTGAAGAAGCCTGACGGCAAGACCGTGTCCGTGCGCGTTAGCTACCTCAATGCAGCCGACCGCGCCTACCTGTCTGCTGAGCGCTCCAAGCAGTGGAAAGAGGTCGAGATTCTGAGCCTGGACGGCACGTTTGGCGGGTCCTACCGGAAGTGCAGCGTGACTGGCGGCCCCTCCGGCGGACAAATTCTCGTCGGCTACCTCCCGCCTTCGGTGGAGGCCGTTCTCCAGGCCCGCGGCAAGCAGGCAGCCCAGATCACAAACCTGACGGCGCAGATCGCGGACCAGAAAGCCACCTTACAGCAAGACAATGCCGCCCTCCCCAGCCATCCTTACGGCAATCGCGCCCAGCGGCGGGCGATCGCCACCGAGAAAGCCCAAGCGAGTCAGGATTCCAGAGACCTGAAGACATCCCAGGCCGACCTGGCCAAACTGCAGAAGGCTTACGATGATGCCGTGAAGAAGACCAAGGACCAGACGACCGTCAAAATGAGAAACACCGGCATCCTTTACAAGGGCATCCAGGTCTGGGAGTGCTCCGATCCCCGGAAACCAGCCGAATAGCCCTACGCCGCGCGGGGACTGAAAACTGCGCAAGCTGCTCATTCACAGATGCTTATGTCCCGTACCACCCCGTCCGTGCCTCGGATGCGCCAAGCTTGCCCCCAGTTCGATGTGGTTTTTCGAGAATTCTCCCGCCTAACCCTTCCGTCTCCCCTCCCAAGTCTATCCGTCACCGGGCAGGTGAGGGTTGGCGCGCAGGAAGTCAAGCGGGTAATGCGGCTGGAACAGGGGGCGGGCGACCGGCTTTTAGGTGCTCGCCCAGAGTTCGTCCCAGTGGTTATTTCGTCGCGCCTCGTCCAATGCACTCAGATTACGAAAGCCGGTCTGTGTCCAGGATTGGCCCGGCCGCTTAAACCGACATTGGTCCGGCCGACAACTCGATTCGACCGGTCCGCTGCCGATGGGCCATCCTCGCTTGGCCATCTGGTTGTAGTTCATGCGCTGGGCGTGTCCGGCAAAATAGTTCTTCTCCTTGCGTATTATCTGGCCGATTTGGCTTCGACCTTCCTGCAGGAGGCTTATCTCCGCCAGAACGCACTGCTCATGTCCGTGGCGCAGCCGGTGGAGTCGCTTTTCGACCCAGGGCTTGGCTTTGGGTTCGTCCCTGCCGTTGCAGGCGCCTCCCAAGGCCCACAAGTGTTGGCCACCGTGCCAAAAATCCAGTAGCTCCCGGGCATCCGGCCAGCGCTTAGCCATTCGCTTGCGCAAGCTGGCAGGCGACGCGCTCGGCCAGTTCTTGTCGGCTTACGCTCACGCCACCGAGATTACCCGATTTCGGCAGGTTCGGAAGGTGCAGTGCCCGTCGTGGGGTGGGCACGTCCCAATCCAGACCGCACCAGAAGCAGGAGAGGTATCGCCGCGGCAACGCTCAGGCCAGCGTCCACGCAGAGCAGGCCGCGAGTGCCGAACATGTGGTAGCCCATCCCATCGAGCCGGGTCATGTACACGATGGCCCCGTCGGTTGCTGCTGCGAACAGGCTCCGTACCGTGCTGGCCACTGGATTCCTATTGCCTACCAACTGCAGGCCCAACGCGGAGAAAGCCGCATAGGAGATGCCCGCCGCCCCGTTGTAAGCCAGCACGCCCCAGGTGAAAGTAGGGGCGCTTGGCGGGCTGAGGGCCATCGCCAAGGCGCACCCCGCCGCCGCAATGCCGGAGAGCAAATAGAGATACCCACGATTGACGTGATCAGCGAGGAACCCGCCTGAGATTGAGCCGGGTGCCCCCGCGATTGCGCAGCCTGCGCCCGTCACCCAGATGACGAGCTGCTGGGCGGCGTGGTAGTCGTTGCCCAAGCCGGAGAACAGGTTTATAGCCGCCACAGAACTCGCCGGTGACAGGAACAGCGCAAAACCGATCAGGCATTCACGGGGTCACGGTGGTCCAGTTGGACGGCACCAGGCTGCCAGTGCTTTCCAGCTCATAGTTTGTATAACCGACCGGCCATGATACTAGCACTTGGTTAACTGGCCGACGACATGCCGCCTACGCGCGGCGGCAGGGTAATGCAGCCCTGCCCAGCCTGAACACAAAAAGGTTACTTTCTGGCCGGACCCGGATGATCAGCAGGCTGCTGCCAGATCCCGGCTGGGCTGCCACAACGTTGCTGTGCTTCAACCCGCCTGCTTAAACCTGACAATCCGAACCTCGCCACTGTAGTCATGCCGTCCAGCTTCGTCCTGCATGATCGCCAGCACCTTCTCAGGCGGACAGCCCCTGTGCCTGCCCCGATCAACGGGAAGGCGATCAAGCGGTAACCCCGCTCACGGGCAAGGCCGAGGGCGCTCTTAGCGCAGCCCCGAATCGCCCACTCTGACGACCGCCAGAACATGTTGATGCCCGCCAAGTGGATGATAGCCTTGAAGGGCAACTGGCCAGCGCCGGTTTCCACGGCGCCGCCTAGCGGGGCTGGCCTGCGACGCGCCAACTCCCGGAACGGTGCGTAACCGGCCCGGCGCTTGATGGCACCTGAAACTCCCTGCGGCAGGAGCAACCACCACCGGATGATGTTCCTTTTCCAGGTGTGGACGATGACCTCCACGTCCTCGTACTAGGAGGGGCAAACGATCGCGGCCCGACCGGGTTCGATTCCCATCACCCGTTCCAGGATCCTCGCCCATCATGGCAACACACGAGCCAGCACCCGGCGCCTCCCGCAGGAGGGATTCTGCCGGAAACCCTGCATTTCGATTTCAGCGAGAATTGGCTTTCCCGCGTCGAGCTAATCTGCTAATAGTAAGAGCACGATTTATACGGAACACGGGACGACGCAAGACCCCGCGCGCGACGGGCGGCCGCCGGTCGGGTGCGCGCGTGCTCCCGCAAAGAGACAACAATTGATGTGTTACCTATGATTACAACCGCAAGAGGTTCGATCATCTTCGGCTTGGCGCTGGCCCTCGGGTTCGCCGCCCTGGCCCAACAGGCGCCCGCTCCGGGCAATGCGGCAACCACCGCGGCGAATGCCCTCGGTCCCAGGATCACCTTCGCCAACACCCTGTATGACTTCGGCCGCGCCCGGGCTGGCGAGCCGGTCAAACACACCTACGAATTCACCAATACCGGCGACGCCACGCTGATCCTCACCAACGTCCAGCCCCAGTGCGGCTGCACCACCGCCGGCCAGTGGTCGAGGGAAGTTGCGCCCGGCATGGCTGGCACCATCCCTATCCAGTTCAACACGACGAGCTACAACGGCCCGGTCTTCAAGCAGATTACCGTCGTCTGCAACGACAAGACCAGGAACACCCTCTTTCTGCAGCTCAAAGGCACGGTATTCAAGACCGTGGACATCAGTCCCCCGATGGCCATGCTGAGCCTCAGCGCCGATGCCGAGACGGCTTCTGCCACGGTGACCATCACCAACAATATGCCCGAGCCTCTCGAAGTGTGGGGGGCCGAAAGCAGCAACAAGGCCTTCGGCGTCGAGCTGTCCACCAATACGCCCGGCCGCTGCTACAAGCTGCTCGTCTCGGTGCTCCCGACCGCCAGCGCTCCGGGCATGCCCGGCCAGATCACTCTCCACACTTCCTGGACGAACCAGCCCGTCCTCAACATCTCCGCTTACGCCAACCGGACACCCATTGTCTCCCTGATTCCTTCGCGGCTCGTCCTGCCGCCTGGACCGCTGGCGGCGCCGCACACGCCCTCGGTCACCATCCAGAACAACAGCACGAACGCGCTGAGCCTCTCCGATGCTTCGATTAACGCGCCGGGCGTCGAGGTGCAATTAAAGGAAACGCAACCCGGGCGCACGTTCACGGCCTCCGCCACTTTCCCGCAGGGATTCCAGCTCCAGCCCGGACAGCAGCTCGAGCTGACCATGAAGTCCAGCAACCCGAAATATCCTGTAGTGAAGGTGCCCATCACTCAAATGCCGCATGCGGGGGCGCAGATGCTGCCCAAGCCCCCGACCCCGTCCGGCGTCAACCAACCCTCGCCGCTTCGACCGGTCAAGACCACGGCGGCGGACCCACCGCCCGTTCCCTCCGTGCCGACGGTCCGGTGAGACGGACTCTGCTGGAAGCAGTGCTGATCGCGGCCCTCGGTGCCGCCCTCGCCTTCGCGGCCAACGGCCTTTCGCCCCGCGGCCTGCAGCTCACCCGGAACTACTTTCCCGGGGGGCAACCTTCCTCCAGCAGCCACGCCGAGAGTGCGCCGCCCGCCAATGGCACCGCCGGCGATACGAACACCATCGCCGCCGACCTGGCCGCCAGGCTCAAGGCGGACGGGCTCCAATTGGCCGACAGCGCCCTGGCTTTGCAGTTGTTCCATGACCCTCGGCGCGAGCAGGACGAGATAATCTTCATAGATGCCCGCGACGCGAAGCATTACGAAGCGGGGCACATCCCGGGCGCCTACCACTTCGACCGGTTCCACCCCGAGGCCGGCCTGGGCAACGTGGTGCCCGTCTGCCTCAACGCCCAGCGCATCATCTTCTACTGCAACGGCGGCGATTGCGACGACAGCGAGCACGCCGCCATCATGCTGCGCGACAGCCTGAGCCTGCCCCGGGAAAAGGTCTTCGTCTATGGCGGCGGCATGACCGATTGGACGGCCAAGGGACTGCCGATCGAGTCCGGCGCCCGCAATAGCGGCCAGCTCACCAGCCCCGCGGCCGCGCAGCCCGCGAGGTCGAACCCATGACGCCAGACGCGAGGCGGGCTCACGTTCCATGCCGCAATTCAGCAACCAGGGATTGCCGATGAATTCCCCTGCCGCCTCTGCGCCGTCCCGCTTGCCGCGCATGGCGGCCTTGCTGGCCCGGTGCCTCCTTGGGGGCCTGTTCATCTACCTGGGAGTGAGCAAGCTCCTGCACGGGACTGAATTTCAGCTCTTCGTTCACCAGCAACTGGGCATCAGCAGCCCCTGGCTCTCCGGCCTGATCACCCGCACCTGGCCCTCGCTGGAGACGCTCTACGGCTTGTGGCTGCTAACGGGGTTCGCCCAGGACGCCGCCGCCCAAGTGGCGCGCTTCTGGCTCGCCGCCGTCTTCATCTACATGGGCCTGAGCAAAGCCCTGCCCGAGCCCGAAGCCTTCCTGAAGCTGGTCCGGCATTACCACCTGGTGAACGCGCCCGTGCTGCTCAATTCCGTTGCCGCGGCCCTTCCCTGGTTCGAGGTTTACTGCGGGCTGCTCCTGCTGCTCGGCGTGGCGGTGCGCGGGACGGCGGTCAACCTCATCGCCATGCTCGTGCCGTTCACGCTCGCCGTGCTCCGGCGCGCCATCGAGGTCGCCGCCGTGAAAGGCATTCCCTTCTGCGCTGTGAAGTTCGACTGCGGCTGCGGCGCCGGCGAGGTCTTCATCTGCCACAAGTTGATGGAGAATTCCACGCTCCTGCTGCTCGCCGCCTGGCTCCTGACCGGGCGCGGCCACCGGCTTTGCCTCCGCTACAGCCTGCTCCGGGCCCGGAAACCCTTTGACAAAGTCGCCCCGCTGCTCCAACTCTCTCCCCATGCGCCTCTTTCAGATCATCTTCAACCCGACGAGCGCCGCGGAACTGACGCGGATGCCCAAAGAGTTGCAGCTCCAGATTCTGGGCGAGTTCCGCGGCCTGCCCCAGCAGGTGATGAACACGCCGATGGACCAGTTCGGCAAACTTGAGCGCGCCGGCCGGACGCTGCACCGCTTCCGCGTGGGCGATTACCGCGTCTATTTCGAGCGGCACGAACTCGGCCTGGTAGTGCACCGCATCCTCAACCGGCACACCTTGAAGGATTTCCTGTTCCGCTCCGGGCTCAAGGTCCAGGAAGATGAGGCCTTGCAGCAGAACCCCAAGTTCTGGGAGCTGATCGAGGCGGCCAGAGTTGCCGGCCAAGAGAGCTAATACCTCCGAGACCAGCCTCCCTCGGTGCCAGCAGCGGACCGCGAGCGGTCCCCGGCTCGCAGTCCGGCCGCCCCGGTTCGAACCATCCATTGACAGGAGTCTCGCAGCGTTTAGCATGAAGGCGAGTTGCCGAACGGCGCGTTCGTCTATCGGTTAGGACACGGCCCTCTCAAGGCTGAAAGATGGGTTCGATTCCCATACGCGCTACCATTCCATCATGCGTCGCTGCGAAGGTGTGAAAGACCTCAGTAAACCTCGTAGCAGCCGAGGAGACGAGGCTCAATTGTTCGAGAAGCAGATACGTTAGAGCCTCGTTACGGGCGTGTTGCCCAAACCACTTCCACGGGAGGGCGAGCGTCCTCGCGAGCCCAAACTTCTCCGGAACCCCAAGGAAATTAGGGCTCGCGAGGACGCTCGCCCTCCCGCAATCGGTTTACGGGCTTTTGGCAACACGCCATTACCTCGGCTGCTACGGTTCTTTCAAAGCTTCTACGCGGCGCCAAACCTCTGCCACAGCAAGAATTCTGCGGCATGCACTTGACGGCCCAAGACCACGCACTTTGCGTGCAAATCACGCACAGCCGGGCCCCCGGGTTGCTTGCGTCCGTCGCATTCCCCGCCCCAGGGCCACGGCCGGAACACGGCCGGCAGCTTTGGTATGAGTTATGCTTGACTTGCATCGCCAATGTGTTTAGGTAATCAATTCAGAAAAGCAACCGTCTGCGCGCGTGTGGCCGCAACGCGCCCCTGCCGCGCGCGGGCTAACAGCAATCAATAGGAGAATCCGTATGAAAAAACTAAGAGCAATAAGCCTGGCCTGCGCAGTAATCGGCGGTTTGGCAGGCACGGCCTCGGCTGATGATGTGTATTCGGCCAACATAGTGGGCTACGCCTACGGAGGGGCCGGTTTCGAATTCTCACCGAACACCCAGCTATCCGTAACCGCGCTCGGATATATAGGTGTGGACGTTTACAACGCCCCGTATCAAGTCAGCTTGTGGGACGCGACGGGAGACGCGCTGGCGTCCGCGCTGGTTTCCACAAATTCTCCGGAGTCGGGCCCCGGCTTTTTCCAACCCATCTCCGCCGTAAGCCTCGATCCCGGCAGCATCTACTACATGGGAGCCGTCCGGCCCGACGCGATGCTCTGGCTGGGTGATGTGATCATCTCGTCCGGTCCGGATGCGGACGGCACCTTCACGGTGGCGCCGCAGATTACCTATCTGAGCTACGCCACCGGCACCAACAGCAGCGGCGCGTTTCCCGGCGCCACCTACGGCGAGCCCGGCATTATGCTGGTCGGCGCCGATTTCGAATTCCAGCTTCCGGCGGGGGGCATGACGGATTCCATGGAGGTGTCGTCTGTTCCCGAGCCATCCGTGGTGGGCCTGGCGGCCTGCGCCCTAGCCGCTCTGGCCTTCTCCAAACGCCGGTCCTAAACGGGTGCAACGCGGGCGCCATTGCCCGGGACGGACCGCGAGCCGTCCTCGGCTCGCGGCAACAGACCACTTGCAGCCACTGCGAGCCGGGTATGGCTCGCGGTCCGCTGTTCCCGCCGCCGTCCACTTTTCGCTTTGATTCCCCGGTCGCGGCGCTAGTCTGCGCTCACAAATTTATGGCACAAAAACACCCATACCGCTTCTGCTTTGGCCCCTGGAACATCAGTGAAGGCCAGGACCCTTACGGCCCGACCACCCGCCCCGCCCAAACCTTCGGCTGGAAGCTCGACCAGCTCAAAAAGCTCGGCTTCGACGCCATGATGTTTCATGACGACGACGCCGTGCCGGACATTGACGGCAAGTCCGACGCCCAGTTGCGCAAGGAGGCGAAGGCACTCAAGAAAAAGCTCGCCGATGCCGGCGTGGCCGCCGAAATGGTTGCCCCACGCCTCTGGTTCAGCCCGATGACCATTGACGGCGCCTACACGAGCAACGATCCCAAGTGCCGGCAGTATGCCATCGAGCGCTCGCTCCGCTGCATTGACATCGCGAACTACCTCGGCACCGACCTGGTGGTGCTTTGGCTCGCGCGCGAGGGCACCTACATGCGCGAGGCGAAGAACGGCCGGCGCAGCTTCGAGCTGCTGGTCAAAGCGCTCGACGCCATGCTGGCGCACGATAAGAAGGTCCGGCTGGCTATCGAGCCCAAGCCCAACGAGCCGATGGACCACGCCTACCTGCCGACGATCGGCCACGCACTGGCCATCGCCCAGTTGACGCGCGACCCCAAACGCGTGGGCTGCCTCATCGAATCGGCCCACGCCATCCTCGCCGGGCTGGACCCCGCGGACGAAATAGATTTCGCCATGACCTTCGGCAAGCTGTGGTCTCTCCACCTCAACGACCAGAACGGCTTGAAGTTCGACCAGGACAAGCCCTTCGCCAGCTCGAACCTCCGCGTGGCCTTCAACCAGGTCCGCGCGCTCGAACGCAGCGGCTACGGCAAGCACGGCGAATACGTCTGCTTCGACGTGCATCCGTTCCGCACGACCAAGGTCGAGCACTGGATGGCGCACCTTGACAACAGCCGCCGCACGTTCCTGCGCTTGCTGGCCAAGGCGCGGAGCTTCAATGAAAAGAAGGCGCAGCAACTCGTCGCCGACCGCGATTACGCCGCCCTGGACCAGATGGTGCTCGAACACCTGCTGGGCAAGTAGTTGGCCGACCCGCGCCGCCGCCGGCCGGAAGGCAATCTCCGCGGGTGGCGCTCCCGGGGCGTATGAAGCACTATCCACGCAGCGCGTACGACAAAGTCGGCGGCCTGGTCTATTTCGCCCGCATGCTGGACAAGATCCGCCTCCACGCGGCGGGCAAGCTGCCGCCCGATTATCACCAGAACCTGAGCAAAGGATTCGACGGGCGCTGCTGCCGGTTCCTCAACGTGGACTACGCGGCTCTGCGGGCGCGCGTGCTCCAGGGCGGCTCGGATGAGGCCGTTCTGGGGTGGTGCTATGCCCAGGGCCGCCGCCCGAGCGAGGAGGAAATCCTGGTGTGGAACTCCTTCCTGCGCAAACGAGGCTGGCGCGACGAGGAGGACGGCACGACCGAGGAGCTGGAGCGCTACAAAGCCCAGAGCGGCCTCTCGCACCGAAATGACATCCTCACCTTGTTCGATTATTACGAGGTGGACGAAGGGACAAAGCCGTAACGGACGGCATCGCGCGTGCTAGCCTTGCAGCGGTATGACCTGGAATGAACTGCTGTTCGACCTGGTGACCTTCTGGGTGACCATTGACCCCGTTGGCACCGTGCCCTTGTACCTGTCGGTCACCAAGGACCTTTCGCGCGAGGGGCGCCGCCGGGCTGCGATTCGGGCCACGGTTATCGCCTTTGCCATCCTTGCCGGGTTCCTTTACCTCGGCCAATACCTGCTTGAGGCCATGCGCATTGACCTGCTGTCCTTCCAAATCGCCGGAGGCATTGTGCTGTTCCTGTTCGCGCTGACGATGATCTTCGAGCGCGAGTCACCGAATGAGGCCCCCACCGAGCAGGGCCGCGATGTGGCGGTATTTCCGCTGGCGATGCCTTCCATTGCCACGCCGGGGGCCTTGCTGGCCGCCGTGGTGCTGACGGACAACAACACCCATAATTTCGTCCAGGAAACCATCACCTGTGCCGTGATGCTGGCCGTGCTCGTGGCGACCCTGTTCCTCATGCTGGTCGGGGAACGTATCGTGGGCATGATCGGCAAATCGGGGCTCAACATCCTGAGCCGCGTGATGGGCATGATCCTCTCCGCCGTAGCCGTGCAGATGGTGTACAGCGCCCTCAAAGGCCACCTCGGGCCGGGGTAGGGAATTCCTCCCAGGAACCGTGGGAACGTCCAACATCCCACATCGAACATCCAATTAGTGCCGCCGCAACGCCTGTTGGGTGTTGGGTTAGTGTAAGCTGCTGTTGTGCAGATATTTACGGCGGACGAGTCCGCCCTAGCACCGCCAGCCTCCGTTAGCTGCCCATCCAGAGCCTCGACGCCTCGGCGAGGCGTCCCTACCAACGTGCGTCCGCTCCATAGCCCTTTTGCGCTTTTCCCGAGCTTCACGGCACTCCCCCAAGGCATCACTACGCCGTCACCACACCGTATCCTCTCCGTATCCTCACCGTAGTACCTCTAATAGCCTATTAGAGGTACTACGGTGAGGATACGGGGAGGTATGGGAGGGGGTATGGACGGATTAGGGGCCGTCTCATGGATGCTTTGGGGGCTGCGTCCTGGTTCTCGTTCTCTTCCTCGTCCTCGGCTTGTCCGCCGCTTTCGAGGGAGGAGGACGAGAACGAGGACGAGGACGAAGGCGGAGGGCCATTAATGCGACAGCTTCCAGGGCGGCGGTAGTGGCCTGAAGGCCCGCTTTCTCCGGGTAAGGACGCCTCGCCGAGGCGTCCGTTCCTCTCGCGGGTCTGATTACATGTGGGTGAAGATACCACCGAGTCAGCGGTGGAGGTAGGGCGCGCACACCGCTGCGCGCCGTCTTTGGGCCTCGCCGGCGCGCAGCGGCGTGCGCGCCCTACCATGGGCTCACCCAGATCTAATCGCACCCTCCTCTCGCGCCTCGCCGTGTTTGTCCTTGGCAAGCTCCGGCGGTGACCGGCAGACTTCTGTGGATGCCTTGGCTGAAGTCGCTGGACGTCAACCTGTTCCACTTCGTTAACCTCACGCTGCGTCGCCCGGCGCTGGACGGGGTCATGCGACTGCTGAGCGGGAACGTCCTGTTTGGCCCGGCAGTGGCGGCTTTGGCGGCATGGCTCCTGTGCAAGGGGGGCCGGCGCGGGCGCGTGCTGGTGCTGATGTTTGCGATCATCCTCCCGCTCGGGGATGGGTTCGTGGTGAACCCGCTCAAGCACGCCATCGGGCGGGAGCGCCCGGAGGTGGGGTTGACGGACGTGCACCTGGTGATGGGCACGCCCGATAACCACAGCATGCCTTCGGCGCACGCGGCCAATTGGTTCGCCGCGACCATGATCGCGTTCTTTTACTACCGCCGGAGCTGGCGGTTTATGGTGCCCCTGGCCTCGGCGGTGGGGTTCTCGCGGCTCTACGTGGGGGCGCACTACCCAGCGGATGTGCTGGTGGGGGCGGTTCTGGGCAGCGGCTATGCCGTGGCGGGGCTGGTGGGGGTGAATGCGCTGTGGGGCTGGGCCGGGCGCGCCTGGTTCCCGCTCTGGTGGGCGCGCGTGCCCTCGCTTTTGCAGCCCGAGTTGACCGTGAAGCCTGCCGGCGGCCAGGCGCAGCCAACGCTAGATCAGCACTGGCTTCGCCTGGGCTATGTGGTCATCGCGGTCACATTCCTGGCGCGGCTGGCCTACATCGGCAGTGGCACCATCGAACTGAGCAAGGACGAGGCCTACCAGTGGTTGTGGTCCAAACACCTGGCGCTCTCGTATTACAGCAAGCCGCCGATGATCGCCTACACGCAGCGGCTGGGGACTTTGCTCTGGGGGGACACGGCACTAGGGGTGCGCTTCTTCGCGCCGACGATCGGGGCCGTGCTCGGCTGGCTGCTGTTGCGCTGGATGGCTCGGCTGGCGGATGCGCGCACAGCATTTTGCCTGCTGCTCGTGTTGCTGGCCACGCCCTTGCTGGGTGTCGGCACTACGCTGCTGACGATTGATCCATTGCTCGTGATGTTCTGGACGGCGGCCATGGTGCTGGGCTGGCGTGCGCTCGGCCCGCAGGGGACGACGGCGCAGTGGCTGGGCGTCGGGCTGGGAATAGGGTTGGCCTTCCTGAGCAAGTACAGCGCCCTATACGAGGTCGTATGCTTTGCCCTGTTCTTTGCGCTGTGGCCGGCGGCGCGGGTGCACCTGCGCCGCCCTGGCCCGTGGCTGGCGCTGCTGGTGGTGGGGTTGTGCCTGGTGCCCGTGCTGGTTTGGAACGCCCGGCATGGCTGGGTGACGCTGTCCCACGTTTCGGACAACGCCAGCCTGCACGAGCCGTGGCACCCGACGCTGCGCCACTTCCTGGAGTTCACGGGCGTGGAGTTGGGCTTGCTGAACCCGGTGTTCCTCATTGCGGCGCTGTGGGCAATGGTTGGGCTGTGGAAGTTGAAGGGCGGGACGGCAGACATGCCGCCCGGCCAGCCGGGGGTGTCGAGCCGCGGGGTGATGGTTTATCTCTTCTGCATGGGCGCGCCGGTGTTCATCGGGCACTGGCTCTACACGCTGCATTCGGCGGTGCAGCCGAACTGGATCGCGCCGGCGGTGGTGCCGATGTTCTGCCTGGCGGTGCTCTACTGGGCGCAACGCTGGAGAGCAGGTGCCCCCGCGGTCATGGGCTGGTTCCGGGCTGGGGTGATTCTTGGACTCCTCGCTGTCCTTTTCGTGCACGAGCCGGACATTATAGGCAAGGTGCTCGGGCAACGGTTGCCGGCGGACAAAGACCCCTTGCGGCGTGTCCGGGCGTGGCAGGCCACCGCGGATGTAGTGCAAACGGCCCGGAACCACCTCCTGGCGGAAGGCAAGCCGGTCTTCATCCTGGTGCACCATTATGGGATTACGGGGCTGCTGTCGTTTTACATGCCCGAGGCCCGGCCCGGTGCCGGCCCCGAGCCGCTGGTGTATTCGGTGCTTGGTCCGGTGGCCCAGAACCAGTTCTTTTTCTGGCCGGAATACCGTTACCGCAAGCTGCGCAAAGGGCAGAACGCCATCTTTGTCATTGAGTCGAACCTGCCGGCATATCCCATGAAGGACTGGTTCAGATCGGTGGTGACGGGCGAGATTGGGCCGCTGCCCCCGACGCCTGCCCGGGAGACCTTCCTGGGGGGCGTGCCCTACGAGTTCGAGTCAGTCAAGGACCTGGGCGTGTTCCCGGTGATCTACCGTGGGCAGGTCTATCGGTGGCTGCAACTGGTTGAGTGCCGGAACCTGCTTTGAGCGGGGGCACTGGACGGGCTCCCATTTTGTGCCATGTTAAGCGCGTATTGCAGGTAAACCGATAGAAAGCGTCAGCAAACATAACGATTAACGAAGCAACGACGATGAAGAAGTTCCTTATTCCTGTGGCCGCCGCCCTGGTGGCCGTGAGCGTTTACGCCGCGCAGTATCCGGAGATCACCATCCCCCAGCTTAAGGCCGCCATGACCTCGCAGAAGGTGACGCTCCTGGACGCGAACGGCACCGACAAGTACAGCCAGGGCCATATCCCGGGCGCTATAGACTTCACGTCGGCCAAGGCCAACCTGTCCAACGTGCTGCCCAAGGACAAGAATGCGCTGGTCGTGGCTTATTGCGGCGGACCCAAGTGCCGCGCGTATGAGTCCGCCGCCAAGGCCGCCGAGAAGCTGGGCTACACCAACGTGAAGCACCTCACGGCGGGCATCTCTGGCTGGCAGGATGCCGGCGAGAAGATGGATAAGGGTAGCTGAGCTTTCCCGGTTCAGCCCCGGGTCCGGCAGACGTCGGCCCGGAGTTTCTTCTGCGCCCCTGCGGCGTCCAGTTCGGCCGCCGTCGGCGGTCTGAATGAACTGGTCTGCGCGCCGCATTGCTCGCAGGGGATCAGCTTGCTGCGCCGCACGCCAAGGGTGACATGCCCGTCCGCGGCGCAAACGTAGGCAATTAAGCCCTCTACCCCGCCTTGCTTGCACTGTGGGCAGAACTCGGGGGCGACTGCCTCCTCGACGTAGAACTTCGCCTTGCACGCGGGGCATAAATAGGCTGCCACCCCGCCGGCAGCCGGCTGCTTCCGTTCCTTTCCGCAGCCGGCGAGCAGGACGAGCGCGGCCAGTCCGATGATGGGGAGCCTCCACCTCGTAGCGGCGTCTCGGCAGAACGCCGCTGACTTTCCCCTGGCCCAACGAGCGGCGCTCTGCCGCGACGCCGCTACAAGGTTCATGGGAGGCGTCAGTCCGCTCATGGCGCGGTGCGGTGCGTGTCGCAGGACAGCTCCCGCGCCACCAGGAAGTCGCGGGTGCGGATCCAGGCGGCGTGCCCATCGCAGAAGGCCGCGTTCCAGCCGTCGGCGCCGTGGTGGTCGGTCGGGTCAGGGTAGTCGTACTTCGCTCCCGGAGTGTCGTCGAAGTAGTTATCACCATCCACGATCAAATAGGTCCTTGTCGGGCCAGGAATCGTCCCTTGCAGGCCGAGGTTGCTGCCGTAATGCGCGCGGCTCGCCACCAGGCTCTCGGTCTTCTTGGTTTCGACTGAGTTGGGCGGGCCAGCCGAGGGCGTATTGGCCCAGCCCGCCCACCAGGAGAAGTTCTCGTAGCTGTAGCCGTTGGTGTGGTTGTTCAGCGCGAACGTCTGGAGGTCCAGGATGTCGCAGGTCCCGGTCACCGGATCAATGACCGAGTCCTGGTTCGTGCGGATGTAGTTGTGGGTGCTGGGACAGATGAATGAGCCCAGGGCCTTCACATAGCCGCCATAGAGCCAGTTATCGTTGTCGCTGTAGTAGTCCGTGGTGCCGGTGAAGACGCCTTTGTAGTCATTGGCATACATGACACTGCCGAGGCCCAGTTGCTTCAGGTTGTTCATGCACTGGATGCGCTTGGCTTTCTCGCGGGCCTTGGACAGCGCGGGCAGCAGCAGGGCCGCCAGAATGGCGATAATGGCGATGACCACCAGCAGTTCGATCAGGGTGAAGGCAGTGAGTTGCCGCGCCGAGGCACGAGTGTGTCTCATAGAGAGTCGGTCCCGCATACAGTGATGTATGAGCGGGACGGCCTCGGCGAGCAATGCTAATAGGGGCTGGATAACCTCACATATTCATGTCTCTGGAATGGCTTGCGGCGACAGGCACCGCGCGTTCAAGGTAGTCGCATGTTCACTCCTCCAACTGAGTGATAGGTAAGAACCTGAAACGTCTCCAATCAAACACTCTGTATTATGAAGCAGAACTATGCGGGAAGCGCTCTCCTCGGGCTGGCTGTCGTGCTGGCGGTGGCCTGCACAACCTCGGTGGCGCGCGCGAATGTCTATGTGACTAACATCAAACTGAACGGGGCTACCAACAACCCCACCGTCTTCGCCGGAAACGCGGTGGCGATCAGCTACATCCTGAATGAGCCCGCGTCCAGCGGCGTGACGGTGAAGATTCTCTCCGGCAGCACGGCAGTACGAACCCTGGCCATCGCCGCGGGACACGCAGGGACCTTGCGCGGCCTGAATACCGTGACCTGGGACGGGAAGAGCGACGCCGGGACGCCTGTAGCCGGAGGAGACTACGCTTGCAGCATCACGGCCGCCGCGACGGGTTATTCGGCGTGGACGCAAACGACTGTGGACAGCAACCCTGGCAACCAGGTCTGGGAGCCATGGGGGCTGGCGGTTAACGAGAATAGCAACAGCTTCTACTACGGGCGCGTGTTCGTGGCCAACTCCTACCCGGGGCCGACGCAGAGCCCGATGGACCTGCTCGGCTTCCAAAAGCTGAACGCCGACGGCAGCCCCGCGGATGAAGGCATTTACAGCAGCGGCGGCTATGCCTGGAACGGCAGCTATAGCGAGAGCCCGTTCCGAATCAAGGTGGGGCCGGACGACCGGTTCTACGCCGAGGACTGGTCGGGCGAAGGCGTGATCATGTCCTGGGACCAGCAGATCAGCACCAACTCCATGCTCAACGTGATGACGGACTACAACAACCCGGGCGGAAACCTTGGCGGGTTCGTGGTCACGGGCTCCGGCACCAATGCCCAGTTGTGGATGGTGGACAACACGACGGGCGGGTATGGGCTCATTCGGTGGAACATGCAGGCGGACGGCACGCTGGCCAACGGAGACCAGGGAACGCAGATTATCCAGGTGGGCGGAGGGTCAGACCTTGACGATTCGGCGTTTGATATTGCCGTGGACCCGGCGGGGAGGATTTACGTGGCGTGTGAGCCTTCGTCCGACACGCAGTACAAGCTCATGCGCTTTCCGGCTTATTCCGGGACGCTCCTGACCACCGCGGATTGGAAGATGGACAATACCACGCCCTCGGGCAACGAGTTCGCGATCGCGGTGAGCGCGGACGCCACCCGCGTCGGTGTGGCGCTCAGCGTCTCCAATGCCCTGCTTATACTGGATGCAAGCACCGGGACGACCATCACCAATATCCCCGTCGGCAACCCCGCTCATGCCGTGGCGTGGGACAACGTGGGCAACGCCTACATCGCTTTCGATGTGAACAACGCCGAGGCGCTTTGGCAGGCGTGGTCGCCGCCGGGAGCTAACCAGGCGACGACTGTGGCCTTGGAAACGATCCACGTGTTGCCGCTGCCGCATATCACCGGAATGACGCGGACGGGGAGCACCGTCACGGTTAACTTCACGGGCCCGACGTCTGATCCGCCGACGGCCTTTGTCCTGATGAGCGGGAGCGTGGTCGGGGGCATAACCAATAACGCGGGGGCAAGTATCACGGGCAGCGGCGGCACATACCAGGCGACGGTGTCCAGCAGTGCATCCGCCCAGTATTACCGAGTGATGCGGCCATAGGTAGCGGCAACCGGCAGCCGTTTGACAGCCTCTTGGAGCAGGGCTATATAGGTGCACCGAACCAAACGCAACAATCAACGCAATACGACTATGGCTATACCGGTAGGGACAAAAGCCCCTGATTTCACGTTAAAGTCCAAGCAAGCCTCGGGGCTGGTGGACGTGCAATTGAGCAAGAACTTCGGCCAGAAGAATACCGTGCTGCTCTTCTTTCCGGCGGCCTTTACCAGCGTCTGCACCAAGGAAATGTGCGACATCAGCGCCGGCTTGAACGGCTATGCCGGCCTGGGCGCGGATGTCATAGCGATCAGCGTGGATACGCCCTTCGCGCAGGAGGCCTGGGCGCAGAAAGAGAAGATCGGCATCACGCTGGCCAGCGACCTGAACAAGGAAGTGATCAAGAAATACGACGTGGTCTTCCCGATGCTCGCGGGCATAGGAGACACCGCCGCGCGGGCCGCCTTCGTGATAGACAAGCAGGGGGTCGTCCAATACAGCGAGCAGACCCCTACACCCAAAGAGCTGCCGAACTTCGAGAAGGTCAAGCAGGCATTGTCCAAGGCGAAGTAGGACAGCCGTCCAGCCCGTCCGCTCGCGCAGGTTCATTCTCCCGGCCTGGGGAGAATGCTTGGGTTCACGGGGGCGCTCGCCCTGCCCAGCGGCCATTTTCCAGGCAGGCTCTAACAGTTCAGCTCCGAGATCACGCTCTGGGCCACGAATTCGTCTTCGTGCTTGCCGTTGTGCCAGAGGGTGAAGCCCTTGAGGATCGAGCCGCCGATGAACTCCCGCAGGATGGAGTTATCCGGGACCAGGCCTTCACTGATGGGCAGGAACCATTGCAGCAGAGCCAGCAGGCGTTTGGCCTCGATGTACTCCGGTGTGCCGAAATCCACCTGCCGCAACAGCGGTTCGGCGAGCTGCCGGATGGCCGACAGCTCGTACACCAAGGCGGAGTTGAAGATGACGTCCGCATGCTCCTGGTAAGGGAAAATGTGCTTCTTCTCGCCGCGGCCCACGGAAGCCCAGCGGTTGATCGTTTGCTGGGCGGAGTAGCCGCGGTCGCGCGCATCGCGGATGATGCGCCGCAAGAGGCGGGTATCGGTGGTGGAGATGCGGTTGTGCCGGTCCAGGTTCAACTGGGTAAGGCAGGAGACGTAAATGCGGGTGGTTTGCCGGTTAGGCAAGCCCGGCAGCAGGCGCGGGTTCAGGCCGTGGATGCCTTCCAGGATGACCAGTTGCCCCTTCTCGAGCTTCACCGCCTCACCGGGTTCGCTGCGCCCGAGGGGGAAGTTGAATTTCGGCAGCCGGACCTCTTCGCCCGCGACCAGGCGCTGCAGGTCTGAGAGCAGCCGCGGCGTATCCAGCGCCTCGAGGGCCTCGAATTCGTAATCGCCCTTTTCATCCCTGGGCGTAAGGTCGCGATCCAGGAAGTAGTTGTCCAGCTCCAGCGGGAACGGGGAAATGCCCTGCGCCAGGAGCTGCACGGCCAGGCGCTTGGAGAAGGTCGTCTTGCCCGAAGAAGACGGCCCGGCGACGAGCACGATGCGCGCGTCCTTCGAGCGCTCGACCACGAGCCTGGCGATTTCGGCAATGCGGTGCTCATGCAGCGCCTCGGAGATCAGGATCAGCTCGTTGACCCGCTTGCCTTTGATCGCGCCGTTGAGCGCGCTGACGTTCTCGACGCCCAGCCGCACGAGCCAGTTGTTGTACTCGCGGAACGTGGCCAGCAGCTTCTTGGAATCCGGCATCGGCGCCAGTTCATTGGGGGCTTTGCGGCGCGGGAACCGCACGGCGAACCCGTCACCCACGGGCGCCAGGGCGAACCAGCGCAGGTAGCCGGTCGAGGGAACCATGTAGCCGTGGTGATAGTCGCACCGGTTCCCCAGGGCATAGAGGCCCAGAGTTCCCTTGCTCCGGTAGCTCAGGAGCTGGACCTTCTCCGCCTGGTGCTTCGACTTGAAGTAATCTATGGCCTCTTGCAGCGGCACCACCTTGCGCTCGAAGGGCAGGTCGGCCTTCACCAACTCCCTCATGCGGGCCTCGACCTGGGTAAGTTCCTCCCGCGACAACGGGCCGCGGTTGATCGCCGAGCAGTAGAAGCTGCCCGAGGACATGGAGTGGGTGATTGAGATGTCGGCCTCGGGAAAGACGTCGTTGAAAGCGGCAACCAGCAGGCAGGTCACCGAGCGCCGGTAGATGCCCGAGCCGTCCGGGTCGGACATCAGGATGGGGCGCGCCCGGGAGTCCAATTCGACTGGGTAGGTCAACTCCCGCAGCTCGCCGTTGACCACGGCGCCGACGATCGGGTCCTGCGGGTCGTGTTCGGGCAGGCCGTTCAGAAAAGCGCCGATGGTGGTGTTGCGCGGACCGCACAGCACCCGGCCATCGGGCAAATGCACTTCAACCGTCGTACGCGGAGACGTTAATTGAGCAATACCATTGGGAGACTTCATGCTAGACCCGCCCTTGGCGGTCCGGAGGAGAAACAGGCTATTTTACTGTACCCAATACTGCGGCCACGGAGCTAATAATGGCCGAAAGTCGCGTGAAATGAAAGCAGAAAATGATCTTTATTCCACAAAGGTCACCAGGGAAACGAAGGTTTATGGCGTGCCCCCCTCGGAGCCGTTCCGCTCCGCCGGCTCTCGGCTCAGCGCCAGCGGCCTGAGTTCACCCACGACGAAGGCCATGGCGCACGCTGCCAGGAAGACCATGCAACTCCCGATCAGGAGGGCCTGCTGAAAGCTGCCGGTGATGGCAACAAAGAGGCCGGTGACCGTCGGCGCCAGTATGCCCGCCAGGGCGCCCGCTGAATTCAGAAGGCCCGCCAGCGAGCCCGCCGTGGCGGGGGGCGCCACATCCGTGCAGGCCGCCCACAGGACGGCTGTGGAAGCCGACTCGCAGGCGACCGACAACGTGAGCAGCCCCACGGCCTGCATCGGGTCTGCCACATACCCGGCCAGGACAACGGACGCCGCCAGAAGTTGCAACGTAATGATTGGGACCTTCCGGGCCAGGGTGGGGCTCGCGCCGCGGCGGATGAACCAGTCCGAGCCCGCCCCGGCCAGCGGCTGGGCCAGGAACCCCGCGATCCACGGCAGGGACGCACACCAGCCCATCTTCATCACTGTGAACCCGCGGTCCAAGATCAGGTAGCCCGGCAGCCACGTCACAAACAGGTAGAACAGATAATCCTGGAAGAACTTGCAGCACACCAGGCCCAGCACGGTGCGATTGCTCAACAACTCCAGCCAGGGAATGTGCGCTTCCTCGCGACGCTCCAACGTCTCAGCCTTGACCTCGCGATACGTGAGGCCCCACAGCGCCACCCACGCCAGGCTGCCGAAGCCGGTGATGTAGAATGCCGCCCGCCAACTCCAGCGCGACATGAGCCACGCCATGAGCACCGGCGTGACCGCGAACCCGAGCCGCAGGCCGGACGTGTAGCAGCCCACCACCGTCCCGCGCGCGTGGACCGGGAAGCTGCGCGTCACAATCCTGGCGTTGACCGGGAAGCTGGCGGACTCGCCGATGCCCACGCCGACCCTCGCCAGGAGCACGTGCGCGAAGCGGCTCGCTGAACCCGTCAGCGCGGAGCACACGGACCAGAATCCCGCCGCCCAGCCCAGCGTGCGCTTGGCGCCGTAACGGTCCGCCAGCCGGCCCGCCGGAATGTTCATGACCATGTAGCACCAGAAGAAGGCGGACAGCGCGACGCCCATCAGCCTGGGGCCGATATGGAGGTCCGTCATCATAGCGGGAGCAGCCGCCGAGAGGCTGGCCCGGTCAATGGCATTGATGAATGTCCCCGCGAACAGCAGGAACACTACCCACCAGCGGCTCCTGTACAGACGGGCTATGATCTTGGCGGACACTACAATCCGCAGCCTCTGGTTCAAGCGGAAAGCACAGATAGCCACAGATGGACCCAGATACGAACGACCGGAACCGCACTTTGGAGCAGCCGCATCGGTAGCGTAAGCCTCCGGCTTGCGGTGGCACCAAAAACCCGCTGGCTTGTTCACTCCCCGGGCTTGCATGCCCGCTGGCGCAACCCGGAGGGTTGCGGCGACGGTCGAAAGCCGGAGGCTTACGCTACTACCTGAACAGTAACAGTCAGCGATCACCGCTTCGGGCGTGCCGCCGGCGCTCGACGTGACCCCAGCCGGACCTTAAGCTGCACCTGCTTCACAATGAGCCGCCTGTCCAAACCCGTGCACGCGGTGCTTGAAAGAACGGCGGCGCTGCTGCTGGTGACATGCTCGTGGTGCGCGCTGGGCCAGGAGCGCGAAGCAACCCCGGCCGTGGTCAACCCCGCGTTGCGCTCGTCTCTGCGCCAGGTCATCAGCCTCGATGGCAAGTGGGACTTCGCCGCTGACCCCCGCGGCGCGGGAGAGGACGAGAAATGGTTCAGCCCCGGCAGCACGTGGCCTCACGTCATCGGCATTGAGGTCCCCGGCTGCTGGGAGGCGCAGGGGGTAGGCGGCCCCGGCAACAGCACCACGGTCACGCCCGAGCGCAGCATCCGCCCCTTGCGCGGGTCCTATGTCGGCACCGCCTGGTACCGGCGGGAAATCACAGTCCCGCAGTTATGGGCGGGCAAACAGGTCTGGCTGAAGATCGGCGGTGTCAACGCGCAAGGCTGGTTCTGGGTGAACGGCGCCTGCGTCGGTCACAGCGATTGTTATTGCGGCGCCTACAAATGCAACATCACCGACCTCGTGAAGCCGGGCGCAAAGGCCACGCTAGTCGCCAAGGTCCGGAACGACGTGCCCAGCCGCAAGGGCCTGATGAATTGGATCGAGCGCTTCGGCGGGCTTTACCGCAGCGTGGAAATAGAGGCGACGCCGAACGTTTTCATAGACGATGCCTACGTGGCCGGCGACCTCGACCAGCGCCGCTGCGTTGTACACGTCCGGCTTCGAGGCGCAGGCGCAGAGGCGGGGCACGGGCCTGAGGCGGCCTTGCAGATTAAGGTGGCGACCCTGGACGGAATCCCGGCGGGCGGCGCGACCGTCAGCGTCGGCACCGGTCCGGCCAGCCTGCGCGAGTTCACGGTGCCCGTGTCATTGGACCCTTTTCGCCCCTGGTCGCCCGAGGAACCGAACCTGTATCGCGCGGACATTTTCCTCACGGTCGGCGGCAGGGCCGAGGACGGCTGGGTCGAGCGCTTTGGCGTGCGGAAGTGGGAGGTCCGCGGCGGCAGTTTCTATCTCAACAACCACCGCTATTTCATTCGCGGCTACGGCGACGATTATATCTACCCGCTGACGCTGTCCTCGCCGGCGGACCGCGAGGCCCATCGCCAGCACCTGCAATTGGCCAAGTCGTATGGTTTCGCCTACGTGCGGCATCATACGCATTGCGAGCTGCCGGAGTTCTACGAGGCCGCCGACGAGCTGGGTATTATGGTGCAGCCTGAGCTGCCCTACTACGGCCCCACGCCCTCGGCGGGCGCGCCGGGGTATTTCAAGCCGCAGGAGGACCTCACCGAGCTTTACACGCACTACCGGCGCTACGTTTCCCTCGCCACGTATTGCACCGGCAACGAAGGCCATCTCGGGTCGCCCATTGACCGCGAAGTGTATCAGCTTGCCAAGCGCCTGGACCCCACTCGGCTGGCGCTCCACCAGGACGGCGGCAGCAACCGCAAAGACAACTCGGACTTCCACCAGGGGCCCTCGGTTCCCTGGAAACCAGGCACTCAGGACGCCTCGTGGCCCTTTACCGCACACGAGTACCTGAACCTGGCAACTGAGGAAGACCCGCGCCTGGCGCCCAAGTACACGGGCGCAATTCTGCCGCCGGTCAGCCCGGAAGCATTCCGGGCCACGCTGGCGCGGAGCGGCCTCTCCTGGGATTGGGGTATAGCCACCCTGGACGCCGGCAGCCAGCTCCAGCGCATCTGGCAAAAGCGCGGCCTGGAGCAGGCCCGGCGTGATCCGGACTGCGGCGGCTACATCTACTGGACGATTGTGGATGTCGGCTCGCCGGCCGCCCAGGGGCTGTTCAACCAGTTCTGGCAGCCCAAGGCCAGCACCGCCGCCTACTTCCGCCAGTTCAACAGCCCCACCGCCGTGCTGGCGGACTTCGCGCCCGCCGAACGCATCCTGCGCTCGGGCGAGACCCTGCACGTGGACTGGTGGATATCGCCGTATGATGCCAGGCCGTTGCGCGCCCAGGAGTTGGCCTGGCGTCTGGAACAGGACGGCCAGGCCCTGCTGTCAGGCCGATTGCCTCCGTTCAATGCCGAGCCGGGCGAGGTGAAAAGCGTTGGCCAAAGCGCCCTAACCATGCCGGCGCTCGGCAAGCCGGCCAGGCTGCAAATAACGGCAGAGCTGCCAGGCTCCGGCGCGACGAACGCTTGGGACCTGTGGGTCTTCCCCCGGCGCAGTACGACGCCCGACGCCGGCAAAGGCCTGGGCGCTTCACCTCACCTGTATGGCTTGCTCAAGGACCGCTATCCCGGGCTGGCTGAAGTGGCGGATGCCACCGCGCCGGTCCCCGAGTTGTTGCTTTCCGAGTACCTGGACGCCGCTGCAACCAATGCCCTGGCGCAGGGCAGAGGCGTGCTCCTGCTGTCGCTCTCCGGTCCGCAGCCCGGCAACGCGCTCGGCTGGTGGGCCATCGGCAAGCAGGCCGGCACAGCCATAGCCCGCCACGTCGCATTTGGAGATTTCCCCCACGACGGCTACCTCAATGAGCTTCTATTCCGCATAACAGACCACACCGCCAGCAGCTCCGACGCCGCGCTCCATGGCGTCGAGCCCCTCATGGTGGGGCGTGGCAGCGCCGGATACCTGCTGCACGTCTTTCAGGCCAGGGCCGGCAGAGGCAAGCTGCTGGCGTCCGGCCTCAAGCTGCTCGGCCCGGAGCCGGAAGCGGAGTGCCTGCTCGACCAGTTCATCGCCTACGCACGCTCCCCCGCATTCCAGCCCCGCGGCGTCCTGAACGTTGCCGCCCCCATCCCGTCCCTCGCTCCGCCGCTGCCCCTGAATGGCTGGAGCCAGACCGTCCGCGCAGCCGAGACGTGGGACTACACCTGCTTCGAAGGCGAGGCCAAGATGGCCATTGCGCGCCAGACTGACGGCGCCAGCGCGGTGACCTGGCGGACCAGGCCCCTCGATTCCGGCAAGCCCTGCACCTTCACCTGGGTCGCCGGCCTCGGCTACGCAACCGAGCCTGCGGGCAAGTTCACCCTGTTCCTCGGTGAGCGCGCCTTGCTGGATTTCAACGTCACCCTGAAGGACGCGCTCTGGCGCAGCGCCGACGGCCTGGTCAGCCTCAAATACACCGTCAGGGCCGCCAATGATGAGGATAGCTCCGGGCTGATGGAACTATCTCTGCCCGCCGCGCTGCTTCAACCGGGCGCACCGGCTGAGCTTCGCGTAGTCGGCTCGGCCGCCAACAGCCGCCGCTGGTTCAGCGTGTTCGAATTGGAGAGCATCAGAGCGCCGCGTTATCAATGAGGCGCGTCTTGCCGACAAATACGGCCAGCGCCAGGTGCGTGCCACGCCGCACCTGCCGCACTGGCGCCAGCGTGTCCGGCTGGAAGAACTCCACGTAATCCACGCGGGCGGCGGGCTGGCGCTCGATGAGGCGGCGCAGCATCGCTTTCAGCCGGGCTGCCGGAAGGGGCCGTCGCGATTGCCGCACCGCCCGGCGCGCGGCCTGGATCGAGCGCCACAAGGCCAACGCCTGTGGCCGCAGCTCGCCAGTGAGATACTTGTTGCGCGAACTCATCGCCAGGCCGTCCGGCTCGCGCAGGATCGGCGCGATGATAAGCCTCACTGGGAAGTTCAGGTCGCGCACCATGCGCCTGATAATCGCCGCCTGCTGCCAGTCCTTCGCCCCAAATACCGCCACGTCCGGCTGCGCGATGTTGAACAGCTTGGCCACGACCGTGGTGACCCCGCGGAAGTGCGTGGGCCGCGACTTTCCCTCCATCCCGAGCGCCAGGCTCTGCTCGACTACAAACGTGCTGAAGTCTGCGCCGTTGCCCCGCGGATACATCTGCGTGTCCGTGGGAGCGAAAATGACGTCCACGGTCGCTTCGCGGCAAAGGCGCACATCGCGCGCGAAGTCGCGCGGGTAGCGCGAGAAGTCCTCCCTCGGGCCGAATTGCGTCGGGTTGACGTAAATGCTGACGACCACCTTCCCACCCCGCCCGACGGCGTGCCGGGCGCGGCTGATGAGACTCAAATGCCCGGCGTGGAGATAGCCCATCGTCGGCACCAGGCCGATGCGCAGCCCCGCCCGGCGCCACGCCAGGGCCAGCCGCTGCATGGAGCCCACCGACCTGACAATTCGCATCGCGCAAGGCTGGAGCAGGGCGGTCTAACTGGCAATGGGATTGTCGGCGAGTCGCGGTCCTCACAGCCCCCAGGTAGTAGCGCAAGCGTCCCGCTTGCCGCAGGGGAGGGTACCCCACGCCAACCTGGAAGGTTGGCGGGACAGCAGCAAGCCGGAGGCTTGCTCTACTACGGAATGGCGGCGGTGCCGAGAGGCGCCCGCACACGTCTCTCGTGCGGGGAAGCCCCTCTCAGGCCGCCTCGTGGGCGCAGGCCTGGTCTGTCGGGGCTTCCGCTGGGCGGTCGTTCGGCTGCACCAGGCGCTGGGACAGCAGGTAGTCTTCCACCTCCGAGCCGCTCACGTCCGCCAGCATGTGGCCGTTGACCTCGACGCAGGGGCTGAGCGGCTGCCCGCTCTTGCGCGTCATCTCCTCCCGCTGCGCGGGATCGTTGATGATGTCGCGGTCTTCAAAGGGGAGATCGTATTTGCGGAGAACGGCGCGCACGCCCTGGCTCCAGCCGCAGGTCGGCTTCAGATAGGCAATCACTTTCGGTTTATCCATAATTCAGTGCTGCTGTTACAGTGCCACACTTCGGCGGCAGTTCAACCGCTACTCCCGCCGCCCGTTATCGGAGCGCACCGTTTAAGCCGTAGCAAAGCAACTGGAATCCAACGCAAAGGCGCAAAGGAGCAAAGAGGGAAAGTGGAGAGGACCCTCTTCTCCGGCCCCGGCAATGCCACCCAGCCAGTGACCGCCGAGGTCATGGACCCAGACATCGAAAATCTTTGCGCCTTAGCGCCTTTGCATCTTTGCGTGGAGATCGGCGGCTACAAGGGCCATAGAACCGCCTTGACCGGGCGCCGCGTTCTTGCCATCCCTTACTAATTACGAAATCAACGTAACGATTGCCATGCATGCCATAACGCCGTTCCGCCCTGTTTTCCGCCCCCTGGCATTGAGCTTCGCCGGGCTCGCCCTGGGCCTGCTCGTGTCCTGCTCCTGCGCGCCGTCCGGGACCGCCACCGGGAGCAAGCCGAGCCTGCGCCAGCGGACGCTGCTGGACGCGGATTGGCGCTTTCACCGGGGCGACATGCTCCCCAGCGACGAGGTCATCCAACCGAGCTACGACGACAGCCAATGGCAGCGCGTGGATCTTCCGCACGATTACGTGCTGGATGAAACCGGCCATTACAGCCCCACGAACGACCGCAGCCACGGCTATCTCACATACGAGCCGGCGTGGTACCGGAAGCAGTTCGTCATTCCCGAGGCCGATGCCGGCAAGGCCCTGCGGCTCGAGTTCGACGGCGTGTTTCGCGACGCGCAGGTTTGGCTCAACGGCCATTACCTGGGCGGGCACCCCAGCGGTTACACGCCGTTCCAGTTCAACATTAACAAGGCTGCCCGCTGCGGGGCGGAGAACGTGATCACCGTGCGGGTTGACCCGCGCAAGTTCGAAGGCTGGTGGTATGAAGGCGGCGGCATCTACCGGCACGTGTGGTTCACGGCCAAGAACCCCGTGCACATCGGGACCTGGGGCACGCACGTCATCTCCGACCTTCCGTGGGACAATCCGACCGCCGATGCCGCCCTTACTATCGAAACCCGCATCACCAATGACAGCGACAACCCGGCGCAATGCGAGATCGTCTCCGAAATCCTCGGCCCCAACGGGGCCAAAGTCGCGATGCTGAAGGAGGCGAAAGAGGTCCCGGCCCGAAGGGAGCGCGAACTGGCCCAGCAGACTGTAATCCAAGGCCCGAGGCTCTGGTCACTTGAGCAGCCGCAGCTCTATACTCTAAAAACGACACTCCTGTGCGACGGCAAACCGGTGGACGCGACCACTACCCCCTTCGGCATTCGGACCATCCACTACGATGCCGAGAAGGGCTTCTTTCTCAACGGCAAGCACGTCGAGCTCAACGGCGTGGCCTGCCACCAGGATTTTGCCGGCGTGGGCATTGCCGTGCCGGACAGCCTCCAGGAATGGCGGGTCCGCCAGCTCAAGCAAATGGGCTGCAACGCCTGGCGCACCGCTCATAATCCCCCCAGCACGGCGCTGCTCGATGCCTGCGACCGGCTCGGCATGCTCGTTATGGACGAGAACCGCCACCTCGGCGACTGCTACTCACACCACAGCCCGAAGGGCACCACCTACACGAACCTTACCGACCTCTCCGTCATGATCCTGCGCGACCGCAACCACCCCAGCATCATCATGTGGTCCATGTGCAACGAGGAGGGCCTGCAAGGCACCGACGAGGGCGCGAAGATCTTCTCAGCCATGATGGACGTGGTGCACCGCTACGACCGGACCCGCCCCGTGACCTGTGCGATGAACGCCGGCTGGCTCAAGCCTGGGATCGCCGACGTCGAAGACATCATCGGGATCAACTACAACCCGCAGCGGTATGATGCCATCCACGAGCGTCATCCGCAGAAACCGATGTTCGGCAGCGAGGACACCAACGACAAAACGACGCGCGGCGAATACGCTGATGACAAAACCAACGGCCTGCGGAGCTGCTATAACCTGTCCGAGAAGGATTGGCTGCCCGTGATCAGGCGACCCTTCGTCTGCGGTTCATTCACCTGGACGGGGTTCGACTACCGGGGCGAGCCCAACCCTTACGGCTGGCCCGATGTCAGCAACAACACCGGCCTGCTCGACTTATGCGGCTTCCCCAAGGACAAGCGCTACTACTTCCAGTCCTGCTGGTCCGACAAGCCCATGGTGCACGTCCTGCCCGACGGCTGGAATTGGCCGGGCAAAGAGGGGCAGCCCATCCGCGTTCTCGCTTTCAGCAATGGCGGCGAAGTCGAGCTGTTCCTGAACGGCAAGAGCCTGGGTCGGCAGACCATGCCCAAAGACGCCCACGTCGAATGGCAGGTCCCCTACGCGCCCGGGAAGCTGGTCGCCAAGGCCTACACCAATGGCAAGCTCGTGGCGACGGACACGGTGGAAACCACCGGCGCGCCTGCCCGGATTGTGCTTTCGCCGGAACGCAAGGTTCTCCGGGCCGACGGCGAGGACGCCGTGGTCGTCCCCGTCTCGGTCGTGGACGCGGAAGGTCGCGTGGTGCCGATCACCGACAATCGCATCTCCTTCGAGATCGCGGTCCAGGGGCGGATCCTGGGAGTCAGCAATGGCGACCCCAGCGACCACGACAGCGACCGGGCCAACAACCGCAAGGCGTTTCACGGCCGCTGCATCGCCGTGATTGGGGCGGGCCCAAAGCCCGGCACGATTGAGCTTACCGCGACCTCGCCGGGCTTGAAGCCCGCGACGGCGTCGTTCCGGGTCAAGTAAGCCGAAAGACGCAGCGCTGGTTTCGTTAGCAGATCAGCCCTTCCCTTCCGCTGCCCTCCACAAATACCATGCTGCGGTAGTGCGGTGCGGCGCCCACCGAACGCCGTACCGGGCGAGTTGCTCTGGTTCCGGCAGCTTCCGCTTCCGGTAGGCGAGCTGGAAGCCCTTCCGGACACCCAAGTCGTGGACCGGCAGCACATCCGGCCTGCCCAGGTTGAAGATAAGCAGCATCTCGGCGGTCCAGCGTCCAACACCGTTGATCTCGATGAGCCGCTCGACGAGCTCAGCGTCGGTCATGCGGTCGCATTCATCCAGGCTCGGGATGAAGCCCTCCGCTGCTTTCCGGGCGAGGCCCAGAACGTAGCCGGACTTGGGTCCGGACAACCCTGCGCCTCGGAGCCGCTCAGGCGCTGCTTTGAGCACGTCCTCAGGGGTAGGGAACGCGTGGTCCCCAAAAAGGGCGAGAAACCGTGCCAGAATCGTCCCCGCGGCCTTTGCGTTGAGTTGCTGGTAAATGATGGCCTGGGTCAGGGCTTGGAAGGGTGGGAGGCGGCGCGGGCGCAGCTTCGGCGGACCAATGCGGTCGATCAGTCCAGCCAAGGCGGGGTCGGCGCGGAGATGGGCGAGAGCGCGTTTGTTCACCGTGCCACTATTGCGGTTTCGGAGTGGCTACACAAGCCATCGCCCGACGTTCCGGTGTGCTGTAGCCCCGCTTTGCCCACTCACTGGCTACCCTGGATCGGCACAAAGGGTCGTCTCGCGTCACACGTGAGCTTGGGATTTTGGGCTGACAAATCCTCGATATTGTTTACCATGCCCGCATGCCCGTGCTGGCGCGCACTACAACCCACTCGTTGCCGTGGAAGCATTGGAGAGTGGCCGGTTCTGCGAGTGTGGTAGCATTGAGCCTCGGCCTTTCGCAGGCAGGGTGGGCGGCCGACTACCTAGTTGATGTTTGGGACACCGAGAACAATCTGCCCAGCAGCTCGGTCACGGCGATTGCCCAAACGCCGGACGGCTATCTGTGGGTGGGAACCTACAGCGGCCTGGCGCGTTTCGATGGTGTGCGCTTCGTCATCTTCGACCCCGTCAACACCCCAGCGCTGGGCCATGCGCGGATACAGGACCTCTTTGTGGATGCGCGCGGCACGCTGTGGATCAACACTTACCGCGGCGGGTTGACTTCCTGCCGGGAGGGAGCGTTCCGGCACGAGTGGGAAGGTTTGGAGTTCGACCTGCACACCAGCCTGGCTTTTTCCTCCTCCAACGCGGTGGTGTTTGTGACGCAGTTTGGCGACGTGCTGCGCCGAGACCTGTCTGCTCCCGGCACCAACGGCGCCTGGAGCACGCTCTCTCCCCCGGCCGACCGCCGGCGGCTGGTGTTCCAGTGCGCCAGCCCCGACGGCACCCTCTGGTTTGTGACGCGTGAAGGGCGCATCGTGCAGTTGGTTGGGGCGGCCTTCCGCGACTTGCCCGTGGAAGACGCGCCGGTCGGAGACAGGACACGTATGCTGGCAGCGGACAGCAGGGGCAGAATCTGGGCCGGCACCGACCAGGGTGTCGCACGGTGGGATGGCCGCCGCTTCGAAACCATGACGCCGACCAACGGCGAGCCGACCCTGAACGTCAGCTATGTGCTGCCGGTGCGGGATGGCGGAGTTTGGGTGCTGGCCGATGGGCGCTTGCGCAAGCTACGTGACCGGCAATGGGCAAGCGAGGCAACCGAGTGGCAGGGGTTGCTCGGCTCAGCGTCAGGGCACAACATGGGGATGCACGAGGACCGGCAGGGTGGAGTGTGGTTCCATCATTACGGTAATGGGCTGTTCCACGTTACACCGGAAGGCCGGTTCCAGCGGTTCACCACCCAGGATGGCCTGCCGGGCGACCGGGTGTGGGCGTGGTTCGAAGGCCGCGAGGGCGACGTCTGGGTCGGGGTTGACCGTGGCGGCCTGGCGCGCCTGCGCGAGAAACGGTTCCAGGTAATTGGGGTGGCCGAAGGCCTGCGGGCGAGGGCGGCACTATCTGTCTGTGAAGACCAAAGGGGCACGATTTGGATCGGCACTTCCGGCGGCGGGCTCTGCCGCTGGAGCGGTGGCAAGCTCGAGGAGTTCCCGGTCGGCGGGGAGACTTACGGGAACTATGTGTTCTCGGTCTTTCCGCAGAGGGAGGAGCGCCGCCAACTTGCCGGCTTGCCCGGCGCGGACGCTCACCTAAGCCCGCAGGATGCCGGCGCTCCCGGCCTTTGGCTCAGCGCCTCGGCCGGCGAAGACCTGTACGAGTTCCGCAACGGCCAGTTGCAGCGGGCGCCCTGGGACGTGCACGGCGTCAAGTGCCTCCTGGTTGACCGGGCTGGGCGGGTTTGGACGGGCACGAAGAGCCGCCTGAGCTGGTGGACCCCGGACCAGCGGCACACCTTCAGCGAGAGTGAAGGGGTGACGGCCGCGGCGGTGCGGGCGTTGGCCGAGACGGCCGACGGCGTGGTTTGGGGCGGCACCGACGGTGGCGCGCTGTTGCGATGCGAGCCGGAGCGCCTGCAGGTGTTTCGGCCCGCCGACTCGCTGGCCGGCCAGCCGATTTGGTCGTTGCTGGCCGACCGGCAGCGGGTCATCTGGGCGGGCACCTTTCGCGGCGGCTTGTTGCGCTTCAAAGAAGGCAAATTCGCGCGGGTGACTGCCGAACAAGGGCTGCCCGATGACGTCATCAGCCAGGTGCTCGAGGACGACCAGGGCCAACTCTGGCTGGGCACCCACGCCGGGATTTGCCGCGTGCCCAAAGCCTCCCTGGATGCCTGCGCCGATGGCAAACAACGCCGCGTGGAATGCGTGACCTACGGCCGGCAGGATGGATTGCCCTCGCTCGAATGCGCCGGCAACTACCAGCCGGCCTGCTGGCGCGCGCAGGATGGCCGGCTGTGGTTCGCCACCGTCAAGGGCGTGGTCTCGGTCAAACCGAGCGAGCTGACCAGGAACCCCGTGCCGCCCGAGGTAGCGATCGAGGAGTTCCGCGTGGATGGCGAGCGGCTGCGCCCGACCGAGGGCAGGTTGGTGGTGCCCCCGGGTCACAATCAATTCGAGTTCCGGTTCACTGCCTTGAGCTTCATCGCCTCGGATAACGTGCGCTTTCGTTACCGCCTGGACGGCCTCGACAACGATTGGGTGGACGCGGGCACACGCCGCACGGCCCAGTACAGCTACCTGCGGGCAGGCGACTATTGCTTCCACGTTCTGGCCTGCAACAACGATGGAGTCTGGAACCCCGTCGGCAAGCAGCTCAGTTTCACGCTCCGGCCGCGATTTTACCAGACGTGGTGGTTTCTGGCCCTGGCGGCGGTTGCCGTCCTGGGCGGTGTGGCGGCTTCCGTGCGCGCCGCCACCACCCGCAAATACCGCCTGGCTATGGCGCAGCTCGAGCAACAACATGCCGTCGAGCACGATCGCGCCCGCATCGCCAAGGACATTCACGACGACCTGGGAGCGGGCCTGACCCAGATCACGCTGCTGAGCGAGCTGGCGCGGCGCGAGCCGCCCGGTCAGGCCGGTACCCACCTGGAGCGTATCTCGGATTCGGCCCGCAAGATGACGCGCGCCATGGATGAGATCGTCTGGGCGGTGGACCCGCAGCATGACACCTTGAGCGGGCTGATGGACTACATCTCCGCTTACACCGAGGACCTGTTGCGCACCGCTGGCATCCGATGCCGCATGGATTTGCCCGCCGAGCTGCCGCCGTTGAACATCGCGGCGGAGCAGCGCTATAACCTGTTCCTGGCGCTCAAGGAAGCCCTCAACAACGTCATCAAGCATGCCGGCGCGACCGAGGTCTGGCTTCGCCTGCGGCTGGAGCCGCGAAGCCTCACGCTCATTGTCGAGGACAACGGGCGCGGGATGCCGGTCGCCGCTGGAGGGAAAGCGGGCGACCGGTTGCTATCCGGCCACGGCCTGCCCAATCTGGAAGAGCGCCTCGCGGCCATCGGGGGCCGATGCACGGTGCACAGCACCCCCGGCCAGGGGACGCGGGTTGAAATGGCCGTGCCCCTCGAACCGTCGGCATCGCCAATTGTGGCGATTGGCCAGAATCCCCGCGACGGCTCACAATGAGCGCGTGAATTAGTCGCATGAGCCTTTCGGTTTCCATAGTCGAGGACGACCCTGGTGTGCGTGCCAGCCTGGCCAGGCTGATTGACAGCTCGCCGGGCTTCCGCTGTCTGAGCCAGCATCCCTCGGCTGAACTCGCTCTGCAGGAACTGCCCAAAGCCAAGCCCGAGGTCGTCTTGATGGACATCAACCTGTCCGGTCTGAACGGCGTCGAGTGCGTGCGCCGGCTCAAGCCGCTGTTGCCCCAGACGCAGGTGATTATGCTGACGGTGTACCAGAACACGGAGCACATCTTCAACGCGCTGGCGGCGGGGGCCACCGGTTACCTGCTCAAGCAGACCCCGCCGGGAGAACTGCTGACCGCCATCCGCGAGGTGCACAGCGGCGGCTCGCCCATGAGCAGCCACATCGCGCGCAAGATCGTCCAGTCCTTCCAAAAACCGGCCCCGGCGGCACGGGACACCGAGAATCTCTCCCCGCGCGAGGCGGAAATCCTGGACCTGCTGGCCAAGGGCTATCTCTACAAGGAAATCGCCGATAAGACGGGCCTGACCTACGCCACTGTCCACACGCATATCCGGCACATCTACGAGAAACTCCAGGTCCGCTCCCGCGCCCAGGCAGTCGCCAAGCACCTCGGCCAGACCCCGGGCCGTTGAGAGGACGAAGCCTTGTCTCAGCCGAGGCAAGGGCGTGTTGCCCAAAGCTCGTAAACCGATCGCGGGAGGGCGAGCGTCCCGGCGAGCCCTGATTTCATTGGGGTTCAAGAGAAGCCGGGGCTCGCGAGGACGCTCGCCCTCCCGTCGCGCGAAGGCGCATAGTGCCGTTTGAGGCTGACACATTCTCACGGGGGCGCAGCCGGACCGCGCGAACATACCAGCCGTACCGGCCAGCAATAATGTCCACGCGCCAATAGCCGCCTTTTTCCGCTTCGAGCGCAGCTTGCAAACGGAGCTTAAGTGCCTGGCGTTCGTTCTCATTAGCAGGGGGAGGAACCTTCATGCGATATTCACGCAGCGGCAAGCCGTTGCGGACCAACGAAACTGCGCGCGCCAAAAAGTGTTGAGGGTTGAGAGTTGAGAGCTCCTGGGCGCCGGGAGGGCGAGCGTGCTCGCGAGCCCTGATTTCCGCGGTGCTCGTGGGATATCTGTGCTCGCGGGGACGCTCGCACACCCCCTTCGCCCACCGAGCTTCGCCCTTCGCCCTTCCTCCCTCGCACCTCGGAAGAGTCTCCGGTAGCCCGCCTTGATCCGGCGTTCCCGGTTCGTGGGCTCCGCCCCCGCTGCCGGGTCTTCGATTTCTGCTGCGTTGCGTATTCTCATGCTTTGCCTTTCTCAGGGGACCGGTGGCTTCATGCCACGGTTTTCACTCCTCTGGTGGGTAATGAGGCTACCCATTTGGGTATTTCGGCTACCCAGAGCACCGGACCCCGTCTTTTCTCGTCCCCGACTCAAGGCCCAGGACTCAAGACTGCTGACGCCACCCACCGTCGTTGACGCTCGCTGACGGAGTTTCAGCGTCACACCAAGGCGCACCTCAAGCGCCTGAAAGCCAGTCGCCGGCCGATGGTGCTGACCGTGAACGGCAAGGCGGAGTTGATTGTGCAGGACGCGGCTGCGTTTGAGGAGATGCTCGATGCCATTCGGGCATCCAGCGCGGGCTTGAGGCGATGAAAGAGGGCGCCGGCAAACCGTTTCGGGTTGCCCCGGATGAAATCCGCGCCAGGCAGAAGATTCGCCGCCGCCCGAAATGACGCGATTCGTGTCTGCCCCCCTCAGCTCTCAACCATCAACCCTCAACTTCTCCCCATGGCCGCGCTTGACCCGTCCCTCTCATTAACACCTCGTTTTAACGAGGTGGGGGAGCCCCGGCGCGCTCGTCCCCGGTAAAACCGTTTCAACGGTTTTATCCCCCTGCCACTTCAGCCCGTACCGCTCCACCAATAACTTCAGTTCTTCCGCGAAGCTTCGCTTCCGGTGATGCTCCTCCTGACCCGCGATGTATTTCGCCACTTCCCCAACCCCGGAATGCGAGACTGAAAACGCGCCATAGCCGCGGCCCCACGCGAATTTGCCCGGCAGCAGGTTCCTCTCATTGATCCAATGGGACGAAGCTCCCTTGAACAGATGCATCATGTCTTCGATCGCCAGGCTGGTCGGCAAATCCACCAGCGCATGCACGTGGTCCCGGTTGACATAGTTAATCTTCATGTAGAGGCCCTTCTCGCACGATTACTGGTGGAGATAGCCGGAAACTTCTGCCGCTGCCGCTTTCGCCAGAATCGGCTGGCGCTCCAACGTGCCCCATACGAGGTGCACCCAAACGCGGGAGTAAGAGTGTAGAGACATGAAGCAAGGGCTATAGCTTGGGAAGGGCCAAGGCAAGCCGGGAAACCGTTGAAAACGGTTTCCTGCTCCACGCCGCTGCCGGACACCTCGTTGAAACGAGGTGTCAATGAGAGAGGGAGGGGCGGGCCGGTGGTCCCACCTCGTTGAAACGAGGTGTTAATGAAAAGGTGCTCCCCGACTCGAATCCCAAGACTCAAGGCTGCTTTCCGCGCCAGCTCGGGCCCGCAGTGCCGCATGCGCAAGGCCTTTCCGACTGGCGCGACCGTGGACGCCCCCAACCCATCCCTCCCCTTTGATTAACACCTCGTTTCAACGAGGTGCGGCTCCCCAGCCCGCCCGTCCTCTCATTAACACCTCGTTTCAACGAGGTGCGGCCCCCAGCCCGTCCGTCCTCTCAGTAACACCTCGTCTCAACGAGGCGCGGCCCCCAGCCCGTCCGTCCCCTCTCATTAACACCTCGTTTCAACGAGGTGGGGGGGGTGGGGGGGCCCACCCTGCCCGTCCTCCGTAAAACCGTTTCAACGGTTTTATCCCCCCGCCACTTCCCCCCGTCTCGCTCCACCAACAACTTCGCTTCCGGTGATGCTCCTCCCGTGAAGCGACGCCTATCGCCCGGGGAGGCCCAACGCAAGTCGGGAAACCGTTGAAAACGGTTTCCTGCTCCACGCCGCTGCCTGCCACCTCGTTGAAACGAGGTGTTAATGAAAATGTGCCAGTGGTTGAGGATCCAATCTGGGCCCTCGCCCGGAACACTTCGGTTGCAGGGCTTCGGCGTCAGTTGGTACCTGACATGCAACGGATAGTGGGACCGGTCGCGGGTCCCAGCCTATCCCTCCAAAACCTGTCCTTCACATCCGTCAATGTACTTGGCAGCATCCGGAGCGTGGAAGCGACCGGTGCCCCCTGTGCCCTCCGTGCTCCTCTGCTCCGGGCCTGGTACGGCGCGTCCATAGCCGATTTCCTGAGCGAAATCCCCGCGACCATCGCCGGCACGCTGCTGAACAACAGCGATTTCGATGTTCTCCTTTCCCAGCGGGATGCCTGGCTGGCCCAGATCCCTATCCTGCAGACCTGCCTCAAAGCACTCCAGGGTTCGGTCTATCTCGAGTTCAACATCCCGCGCATGGGCCGGCGCGTGGACGCGGTCGTTGTCGTCGGGCCGGTTGTCTTCGTGGTGGAGTTCAAGGTCGGCGAGCACGAGTTCGAACCGGCGGCACAGGACCAGGTCTGGGATTATGCGCTGGACCTGAAGAACTTCCATGAGGCGAGCCACGCGCTCTCGCTGGTCCCAATCCTGGTGGCGACCGAGGCCCAGGTAGGGACGCCTCGCCGAGGCGTCCGTGTGCGCCCAGGACGGACCCCTCGGCGAGGCATCCCTACGCAAAACGAAGTGACGCCGCTGAACCTGAAAGCGGACGAAGATGGCGTGTTTCAGCCGGTCTGTGTAGGCACCGATGGCCTGCGGGCAGTTCTCGACATAGCTCTAAAGAGCGTGGCAGGCGATCTGCAAGCCCCCATATTGGCTGCTCCCCGGGCTTGAACTCATAGTCGCGATCTTCGAGTTCGCACACAGCTCGGCCGCTAGTTTGGTGACGGGGGTGCTCCAGACTGCTTCGTATAGCTGCTCGCGGGTGTAGGTGACGCGTTTTGGTTTCTCCGGCTGTGCAGGTGCGCTAGCGGGCGCAGCGGGTGGTTGGCTTGCGGCAACGGGCTCTTCCACATCCTGAAGGGCCATCGTGTCGGAATGGAGCGGCGCCGAAGTTTCGGCCTCCTGCGCAGTTGCTTGCTCGGCGGCTGGCTGGTCAGGTTCCGGGGGCTCTGGTGGCGTTGTGCTGGCGTTGAGAAGCCTGGGTCCTAGCGGGATCTCCGCGGGTAGCCTCTGCGTTCAGCTTCGCCGTGTTCGTGCATAACTCACTTTGGTTTCATGACAAGCACCAGCTCGGTGGCGTGTCGGCGGGAGGATCGGCCGCCTTCGTTTTCTCGTTCGCCGCTCGTGCCTCCGAGTGTGCTGAATTTGCTTTGGACCTGACGCTCCCGAATTCGGAAGTACCGGGCTGCAATCTTGCGGACGGAGTCACCTGCAAGACCATTGGAACACTTGTGGTCCGGAAAGGTGAAGACCGCGTTCGCACCGCGAGATGCAATTGTGTCCAGCAGATCATCAAGTGCCTCCGCAGACTCCGAGGTAACGCTGTACTTCGAGCGAGGGCGCAATGCGGGTGCTGGGTAGCGACCGGCGCCCGTAACTTCCCCGCAAGTGCCGTTCGCGATAGTTTCTAGGACATGGTAGAAGCGACTGTAGTGAACGCTGGAATACGGCGGGTCGACGAAAGCGAGATCGCCTTCCTGAAGCTGTCCTGCAGCCTCATTCGCATCGGCTACACTGGCTTGGCCGCCCCGATGCGCGAACTGGCCGGCCACCATTTCCAACGCCGACTTGGTTCGTGAGACGACATCCTTAATCCACGCTTCGGCCAGGAAGTGCTTGGCTGTTCGGGTAGGTTGAAACGGCTGAGCAGTATGGCCGGGTGCAGCAATACATTGGCTGGCTGCCTGAATTAACGCAGCAAGGGCGACGGTCCTTGCAGGCTCACGTGCTGGAAGTTGATTCCGCAGGGAATCGATCCAGATGGCCTGCCACGGACTCAAGTAGTGGCCGCCGTAGGCTTTTGTAATAGGAAACCCTGTTTGTTCGGCACACCACGAGCGGAACTCACTGACGATCGCTTGGGTTAATCTTGGTAGGCTGGGAACCTTTATTGTGCTTTGGTACGCCTCAGCCCCGCACCTCCAACCGTCCCAAACGGCCTCCCATTGCAGCTCCCTCTGACGGGAAACGACGGCGTTGGTGAGGACAGCACTGTAACGCTGGAGATCAAATGCCAATACGGGAGTGGTGAAGTGGCGAGCGACATGGATGGCGACCGCGCCGGAGCCGGCGAACAGGTCTACAAAACGGTGAGTGTGGACCATCTCTTGGCTGAGGACCTCGCCAAGACCGTTCCGCAACATCATTAGCTTGGACCCCATGTATTTCATGGCAACAATGCCCAGATCCCAACAAGTTCAAGTCCCCCAAAATCTACAACTGCCGTCGGGCGATCTCGGCGCCACGCGCGCAATGAAGCCGCAGCACCGAGATTGCTCACTCGCCACGCCGAAGAATCGCTTATCGCTTGCGCAATGTCAGCCCACAAATCCTGAGGGTCTGCTGGCGCCGAGCCAATGTCCCAAAGTGCCCGGTCCTCGCCATGCCGTCCCCACCAGAAGAATATATCTCCTGGGGAATAGGCAGCGTTCACTAGCAGCCGACGCGCGGCCGCCGAAGCTACAAAAAGCAAGAGGGCGGCCCTCGAGATTATCCTCAAATGGCACGTCGGATCCTCGACAGATGCATGCTCTTCTGCAAGCCGAAGAGGCATCGGATCATCTGTGCGCCTCAGAAATGCCGCCCAGTTCGTGGACTCAGCTACACTCAAGCCCAAGCGTTGGACATCAGCGGCAGTGGGTAAGGTCGGAGCCCCGCTCCGAATGGCGCCTCTCAACAGGAGTCGCTCCACGTTTGGAAACCTGCGACCAGCACTTGGTTCAAAAAGTTGCCACAATTCTTCAACGAAAGCCGTCAATTGGTGCACGTCCATTCGCGGAGGTCTCCTGAACTCAGAAGGCCGATAGCTTGCCAGATTCCGGCAGTCGTGATCGTCGTCGAAAACCGCCAGATCGAGTCCCCATGAGGCAAGCCAATGTTGCGCGACCGCCCTAAGAGGGATGGTCGCACCAGTTTCCGTCAGCCACCGAGAAAGCCTTACCGCATTCGGACTTACGAGATCATCAAGCAGTGTTGCTGCTTGTGGACGAGTAGCCCAGTAGCTGAGAGCCGGCCAGATTACCGAATGGGTCCGTATGCCCGAAAGTGGATGGGTTGTGCCTTGGCCATCCAGAATTGGGTGACGTGCCTGAAAAATACCAACGCCCTCGCTCCCGAGCAGGCTCATGGCTGCCCTCAGCTCCGCATAATACCCAAGGTGGGTTGCGGAGTAGGCGTCTCCACGAAGAGCCGCGTCCACCGCGCGGCCCAAGCATGACCATCCATCAATGGCATGGACCGGAGCTGACGCCCCGATGTAACGTGCCAACTGTCGATGATTGACCGTTGGGGGGGGGTGCTTTTGTGTCCTTTTCATACCTTGAAGTACAAAGGTAACGGTAACGATTAGAATCACTCAGCCATTTCCTTACGCGGATATGCCGTGGAACTTTGACAAAATGCTCCTCGATTTTCACTCGCGAAGCTCTTCGCAAAAGTTGTTTGTGACCCTTCTTAAGAAGCGAGCCGCTCATTGATACCCCAATGCTTTGGTGACGGTTTTAGCGGCCTCAGCAACTTTGCCTTTTTGATTGGCCAAATGCAGGAGCAACTGCCTTCGCATTTCCTTGTACCCACTGCTGCCTCGAAAAACACTCTGCCGTAAACGTTCGGCATTTTCCAATCCAGGTGTTGACGAGGTTCTCCAATCATGCGTTGCGAGCCCGTCTGCAATTTGTGTTACAAATCTGGCAGCTTCTGTCTTGGCGAAGGATCTCAACGCCGCGCTTACAGCCGATTCATCCGTGGCCGCGTCCGCTCCACGCTTGCTTTTCAACTCCGTGCTCACGTCTTCCCAGCGCCATTGCTTTAACTGAAGCTGATCGCTTTGGACAAAGCAGATGTCATTCAAGACAAACAGGAAGCCTCTGATTCCTTGGTCGGTGCTCATCAAGGAGTAGTCACCATAAAAGGCGGGATCGTCGCCTTCGAAAAGTTCTTGCCCATCGATGTCGCGGAGATGAGTGGCCCACTTCGCACGAGTGCGTTTGGTGCTTTCTTGGAGTGCTTTGCCGGCAAAAACTAGGAAGCCCGCCTGCATGGGCCGATTCCAAGGCAGGAGTGGATCGTCTGCCTTCGGAGGCGCGCCAAAGAGGCCCCCGATTCTCGTCCCTGTTCCCTCCCATTGTTTGACGAAACTCGCCATCAATGAGCGAACCCAGGCGGCTTGAGTGACTGCAGGGCCTTTGTATTGGCGTCGATCTCTACGCTCTCCCAGCATGTTGACTCGCTCGTGCCAGGGGCTCTCTGGATGAGCCCAGAGTGCCTCGACCAGTTCTTGGCAACGTGTCTCGCGATAGATCGAATGACCGGCAAATTTATCTAGCCACGACTGATGGCGAAGGAGTGGATAGAGATCGAAGGCGAGAGAACGATTGATTCTCTTTGGTGTGATGTTTACCGACCAAAACAGATACGCTTGCCATCCGCGATCCAGGCCAAAGAACGCGACTACCGGCAGCTCAAAATCGTCTCCAGGGTCGAAGCCATCGAATGCCCACAGCCGATGTTGGCCGTCAATGACCTCGAGAGGGAAAACCTTGTCTGGTTCCCATTTCGACCCGGTAAAGCTCTTTGGGAGATTCAACGTGACTGTTGAGCTTCCGTTCCGATCATCCTCAACACGGATTAGGTCACCTTCCGGTATTTCAACGCCATTTCGCGTCGAGCGGGGCGGTAAGATATTTACCACGATTGCAGTTGGCAGCCATCCGGGTTTGCGCAGATCATCAGCTCCAGATAGCTTACGCTTAGCTTCCACCATTTCACACCACGGGAAGCCGTGCTGAACGAACTCGCGTATCTTCTGCGATCTTTCCTCTTCGTGCCCGCGTTGGACGTTGGGGTCCTTCGCCCGTGCCGTGCCTCCTTTGATTGACCTTTGGTAGACGCCGGTCAATGCCTTGAGATGACCAGCCTTGATTGAGAAAAGGAAGAAGCACCGCTCCGGCCTAGCCTGTTGTAATTTGCTGTCAAATTGAACGGCATCCCACGACTTTAACCATTGGTAAACTTTGACGCCCGTAATTTTTTGTAAAGGTCTTGCGCTCTTAGTGTTCATAAAGATCGTTGCCTAACAGATTAAGGGGGAAGTTCCATCCACCAGCTATGGCGGTATGTTCGACCATTCATCGATGAGTTGAGCATTGCCCACTTTGAGCCGAAGCTGTAGCCACTCTCTTCCCAACTCCCAGATGTTTTGCCACAGCGAATGGCAAGTGATGCGGATGAGGCCCCAGTGTGTCTCCGCGGGCCAGCGGTAGCGGTTTGCTCGGCGATGCGGCCTGCGGGGAATCAGCGCTGTTCGCGAAGGAGGCTAAGTGGTTATCACAGCGGCCCTGAGGCATGTGTCGGCGATATGGGGCACAACTACCGAGCGCCCGGCGGCGCGTGGTTCCCCCTAAAGCGGGCGCCTTACGCCTGCCGGCTGATTGTGCAAGAATGTCGCCCATGCCATGAAGTCACGCAATGATGACGCGGGCGCCCCTGGATTGCACGTACTTTTTCTCCGGAGCGTAAATCCCTACGTCAATTGTAACCGCTTGGCCAGTATCGTCCTCACTTTTAAACCCTTGCACGTTGTTGCGGAGCGCCGATCATGACGGGGTCAGGAAGGCTTATTCTCAGTGCAGTGCTGAACAATTTTGGCGGGCGCTGCGGGGTCATGCAGTTACCCGTGCCTTCACGACGCCGCCTTCGACTGTCACCGGATCTCGTTCGATGAAAAGTTGCGGCTGGTCCTGTCACCGCGCCTGAAGCAGGCACTGCCTCACAGCGCGGTGGCGGAGAGCTTCGGGGCTTATGAGGGCGAGGCGTCCCTACCTGGCAAACTACCCCAAGCTGACCTTTGGGCAGCTTCATGACCGGCGGCCCGTCAGCGTGGCCCTGGCCTCGAAGCCCAGCTGAAATCCAGTTGCTCCCCCCAGAGCGTATCGCCAGCATACGCAGCTATAATGTGAACGACCCACAACCCGCATGCAGACAGCCCTACCGCGGCCGGCTCGCGCCGTCGCCGACGGGCTGGTTGCACCTGGGCCACGCGCGGACGTTTTGGGTGGCGCAAGCACGGGCGCAGGCCCAGGGCGGCATCCTGGTGTTGCGCAACGAAGATTTGGATTCCACGCGCTACCGAATGGAGTTTGTGAAGGCCATGTTCGAAGACCTCAGGTGGTTTGGGTTCGACTGGCAGGAAGGCCCGGATTGCGGCGGCCCGTTCGGGCCCTACGCGCAAAGCGAGCGGCGGAAGTTCTACGTCGCCGCCCTGGAACAACTGCGCGCCGCCGGCTGGGTTTATCCGTGCACCTGCTCGCGCAAGGATATTCTCAACGCCGCCCGCGCGCCGCATGCCGAGGATGAAGGGGAGCCGATTTATCCGGGCACTTGCCGCACCCGGAGCGCCGGGCAGCCGGAGTCTGGCGCCAGGTCGCCGGCCGTCAGCGGGCCAGGTGACGCTTCGCGTCCGGCACCCGGCACGCGGATCAACTGGCGGTTCCGCGTGCCCGAGGGTGAAACGATTTCCTTCGTGGACGGCCACTACGGCGCGCAGCACTTTGTGGCGTGCCCGTGTCAGTCCTCACTTTTTACACTCCCGGATGTCGCGTGCCGCGTGGCCAACCGCGCGCAGGTGGAATGCAGAGGCTTGAGTGAAGAATTATGAGATGAAGCGGCAACAGTGCAGCCCGGAGGACGAAGCCTTGTTATTCCAGTTGCCGGGTGTGGTCGCGGGCTGCATGGAGAATTCGGAAGACGATGACGGCGTCGCCTTCGATGCGGTAGAACAGTTTGTAGGGAAAGCGCTGGGTCAGGACACGCCGGAATCCTCGGTAGTAGAGAGGAAAGCGCTCGGGAGACTGCTCCAGACGGGTGAGCGCGTCTGCCACGCAGAGAAGGAACTCGCCGCCCAAGCCGGGCGATTGGCCCTCATACCACTCCTGCGCCTGGCGGAGGTCGGCCTCGGCAGCGGCGCGGATGGAGACCCGCCATGTCACCGCGGGCGCGCGGACTGAAGCCGGTGCAACACGTCACGCCAGGGCTCACCGCGATGGCCGTCGCGCTCGAACTCGGCCAGCGCTCGGTCCAGGAGCCTCTTCTCCTCTGCACTCGGGCCATGGCCTTCGACCAGGTCGCGCTCCTGAAGCTCGCAGAGCCGCTCGAAGACCTGCGTCCGCTCTTCGGCCTTGAGCTTGGGCAACTCGGCCAGGATTTCGGCTTTGCTCATGGCGACAACTTACCCCGGGCCGGAGGGAGCAGCAAGCCTGGGACACAGGCAAAGCAGCAGAGACCACGGACCACGCGACTACAGGACCGAGGGGAAAAGCCGAAACGCTGAAAAAGCTGAACTGCTGAAGGCGGGGATGGCGCCCGGCGTTACCGGGGCAGCCGCAGCCGCTGTTAGGCTCGCCTGCGCGACCCATAAGGAACGGCGTCTTCCTTCACGTGGAAGCCGATTTGGGGTTTGGGCAGTGGCGGTGGCGGCTCCAGAAGGGGGCGGAGCTTCTGGAGAACCTCCCGCAGGGTCACATCGTGGACCAGCAACGTTTTGTCTATCTCAGCCAGGCGCCGGAGAATGGCGGCGTTCGCGGCGACATCCTCGCGCATTTTTGACGAGGGCCCGAATGACATAGACGCTCATGGCGACCGTGCGCGGGCTGTTGAGTATGTTGGCGGCCATGAGCGCGCCGTGCTCCGTGAAGGCGATAGGCAGCTTGCGTCGCCCGCCATGGGCAAAACTTGAAGTCGCAATTTGCGACTTCAAGCTGCTTTTCACAGAACCGGTCACATTCTGCGACCGCATACCTCCGCCGATGTTCAAGGTCGCAATTTGAGACCTTAAAGCCGCCCATTCGCCTGGAGTAAGCCGGAAGGCGAAATCTCGCGGGAAGCGGCCGAGATTGCGGCGGTACTGCTCATTGAGGCGCCTGGTTGGGACGCCATACACGGAGCCGAGTTGGAGACGCCAAAGGCGTCATTCATACCAGCCCAGGGCAACCGCCCTGGGTTCGTGACCCCCAAAAACACCTGAAGCGCTGAAGGCGCGACTCATGTCCCCCGGCACGCAGATTGAGGTACTCGTCCCGGATGGGGTGTATGAGGCAGGCCCTTGGCCTGCAATAACAAAACGGGGCCATGAACCCAGGGCGTTTGCCCTGGGCTGATATGAAGCAGGCCGTTGGCCTGAAAGCAAAGCCGCCGGGCCCGGAAGAGCGGCTCAATGTGCGGAACGGGATTTGCCTCTCTTGCCTTCACGACGCCGCCTTCGACTGTCACCTGATCTCGTTCGATGAAGAGCTGCGGCTGGTCCTTTCACCGGGCTGAAGCAGGCACTGCCTCACAGCGCGGTGGCGGAGAGCTTCGGGGCTTATGAGGGCGAGGCGCTGAATCTGCCGGAGGACGCGGTGGCCCCGGACCTCGCGTTTCTGGCGAAGCATCGAGCCGGGATTGCGCGGTAGGATCGCCGAGGCGTCGGTTTCCGGCGCACCCGGACGCCTCGGCGAGGCGTCCCTACCTGCCGAGCTACCACAAGCTGACGTTTGGGCAGCTTCATGCCCGCCAGCCCGCCATCGTGGCCCTGGCCTCGAAGCCCGGCTCAAATCCAGTTGCTCCCCCCAAAGCGTATCTCCAGCATACGCAGCTATAATGTGAACGACCGACAACCCGCATGCAGACAGCCCTACCGCGGCCGGCTCGCGCCGTCGCCGACGGGCTGGCTCCACCTGGGCCACGCGCGGACGTTTTGGGTGGCGCAAGCACGGGCGCAGGCCCAGGGTGGCATCCTGGTGTTGCGCAACGAAGATTTGGATTCCACGCGCTACCGCATGGAGTTTGCGGAGGCCATGTTCGAAGACCTCAAATGGTTTGGGTTCGACTGGCAGGAAGGCCCGGATTGCGGCGGCCCGTTCGGGCCCTACGCGCAAAGCGAGCGGCGGAAGTTCTACGTCGCTGCCCTGGAACAACTGCGCGCCGCCGGCTGGGTTTATCCGTGCACCTGCTCGCGCAAGGATATTCTCAACGCCGCCCGCGCGCCGCATGCCGAGGATGAACGGGAGCCGATTTATCCGGGCACTTGCCGCACCCGGAGCGCCGGGCAGCCGGAGCCGGGCGCCAGGTCGCCGGCCGTCAGCGGGCCAGGTGACGCTTCGCGTCCGGCACCCGGCACGCGGTTCAACTGGCGGTTCCGCGTGCCCGAGGGTGAAACGATTTCCTTCGTGGACGGCCACTACGGCGCGCAGCACTTTGTGGCGGGGAGAGACTTCGGCGACTTCGTGGTCTGGCGGCAGGTGGATGAGCCGTCTTATCAACTGGCCTGCACGGTAGATGACGCCGCGATGCAAATCACCGAAGTGGTGCGCGGGGCGGACTTGCTGCCGAGCACGGCGCGTCAGCTCCTGCTATACCGGGCGCTGGGCTGGACGCCGCCGCAGTTTTATCACTGCGCGCTGACGACGGATGAAGCGGGCGTTCGGCTGGCCAAGCGGCACGACGCGCTCAGCCTGCGGCGCTTGCGGGAAGCGGGCCATGCCCCGGTGAGCCTGCGCGCCGGCTGGTGAGGGAACGAGGAGAGCGAAATGGTGAAGGCTGAACCGCTGAGACGCTGAAATGCTCACCCGGTGGAATCTCACATGCGTCCGCGCTAGCAAGCAATCCGCCGACCTCGGCCGATCGGTGCAGAAGCTTCAGGATGGGGTTCCGGAATGGCAGAGTTCCCGCTGCCCTGACTGGTTTCACGTTCCATGTTATGCACCCGTTTGTCTGGTAAACGCTTGTGGACACGTCTCCTGGAGAGTCTTATTCTGGGCCCAAGACGTAATGAAGTCCGGCTAATACGAGGTCCGTTATTCGTTAAGCAGATAGGACGTTTATGCAAAGTGAGTCCAACCTGAACGATAGACTGGGGACGTTGAAAGGAGTCGAAGTCCGAACCCTATGGCCCGATGAATTCTCGGATTTCACCCCTTGGCTCGCCCAGGAGAAGAACATACGCCAATTGGGCGAAGCGCTCGGCCTCGAACTCGAAGTTGAGCATACTGAGGTCGCCGTCGGGCCTTATTCTGCCGATATACTCGCGCGGGACTCCGGTAGCGGCGATCCGGTCGTGATTGAGAATCAGCTTGGAAAGACTAATCACGATCACTTGGGTAAGGCGATAACTTACGCAGCCGCGCTAGGCGCTAGCACCGTCGTGTGGATCGCACCCGATTTCACGGAGGAACACAGGAGGGCTGTTGACTGGCTCAATGAGAACGGCTCCGGCGACGTGGCTTTCTTCGGGGTCCGAGTCGAACTCTGGCAGATTGATGGGTCGCGGCCAGCCGTGCGCTTCAATGTCGTAGCGCGCCCACCTGTGGTCAACGTCAAGGCTGCCGCGATGGTCGGTGCTGGTGAGCTCACGGAGGCCCGCAAGCTCCAGTTTGAGTGGTGGACCGCCTTTCGCCAGGCGCTGGTCGATGCGAAGGCCGTCCCGTCGGCCCGGGCGGCCCGACCCCAATACTGGTACGACGTTCCTCTGGGCAAGGCCGGCATACATCTTTCGAACATCGCAAACACTGACGACAACAGAGTTGGGGTTCGTGTCTATCTGCGACAGCGCCAGGGAGGCGATGCAGCCCTTGCGCAGTTACAGGAATGGAAGAAGGAGATCGAAGCGGAGATCGGGGAGCCCCTGCAATGGAACCCGAACCCAGATAAGCTGGACAAGGTCATCGCTCTCTATCGCGATGCGGACCTCGGGCGACGTGACAAGTGGCCGGAGTACCTCGCTTGGATGGTCGACAGAACACGGCGATTTCGTCAGGCATTTGGCCCGAGGCTCAAACTGCTGGCTGTTACTCCAGAGGAAGTCGTAGAGGCTGAGGGCCCCAGTGCCTAGCCCCCGCGCCCGGCCCGTTGGTCAAGAAAAGGGTCAAACAATGGGATGGCGCTCGGGGCTTCTGGGGCTTGACGTGTGATCCAAGCTATGGCTGGACCTGTGGCTGGACCCCTTTGCAGGTTAGGGCCAAAGCGTCGGGGTCTTTGCGAGACGCCAAAGGCGTCACTCATACCAGCCCGTGAGGGGGTCGGTCCCGCACGTTCGCATATTCCAGTCTGCTTGCTACCGTCCAGGCGCCGCAATGTGCGGATATACGGCTCCGACCCGGCCATGGACAGGAGGTGATTCCTGTGCTGATGCCAGGGGATTCTTGAACGCGCCTGCGGCGGGAAGGGGTAGAGAGAAACGAGCTTTTACCCAGCCCGGCTCTGCGGTAGATTAGCTGGCCTATGGACGCGCAAACACTGCTGGCAGATATCCACGCGCTGGAGGAAGAACTGCTTGCCTTCGAGCGGAAGTATGGGGTGCGGTCGGAGACTTTCTACGCCGCTTACGCCCAGGGTGAAGAGCCGGAGAAGCCGGATTGGGTGCTGGATTTCACCGAGTGGGCCAGCGTCTATCGCACCTGGTTGGCGCGGCAAGCGGAATACCGGGATGAACCTAAATACCGCAGTTGAAATCCCATCTTCGTTGTAACCACTTTAAACACAGAGACTTGCGCACATGGAATTCAACTGCGCCGCAGTTGGATTGTAAGCGAACTGCGGAATTTAGGATGAAATCAGCCGACTGCAGACGCGCCGCCCGAGCTTGGCGGGTCTGGTCCGCGTTCTGGCATGAGCAATCCTCTCCGCACGCTGGAGGATTACGAACTGTTCCTTTACACGCTGACCGAGCAGTTCAAGTCCGTCCGCCACTCCACAGTTACCCTGGTCCGGCGGGGTGCATCACTGGCGCGGGTCTCAGGCGAGGTCCATTTCGAGAAGGGACTCCGGCTAGTGTTGCTCGAACGGATAGTGGCTGACCGGCTGCCGGCGGTGATTGAGGCTTATGGGTACGAAATCTGGCGCGGGGAGGAGAAACTCTGCTGGTATGACTCTCAGCCTCATCCCGAAGACCCAGCGCTGGCCTCAACCCACCCGCACCATCAACACGTCCCCCCGGACCTCAAGAATTGCCGCGTGCCCGCACCGGAGATGAATTTCACAAGCCCGAATCTACCGGCCCTCATTGCCGAGATTGAGCGACTGCTGGAGGGGCAGTGCGCTGACCGATGGC
>DATKNZ010000416.1:0-27500 GCA_035541055.1 Candidatus Acidiferrum sp.
TGCCATTGAGGATCGTGCGGACTTCGGCATACACCCCGGCGGCAACGTCCAGGTCCACGTTGAACGGTGCCAGAAGGGCAACGGAGCGGAGGTAAATATCCCGGGCTCGGCTGGACAGCTCGAGTACGGCCTGTTGGCCCCCGGCAATAAGGCGTATGGCATTCTCGCCAGCGGTCTCGGCTTCCCCCAGGTCCGCGAAGCTCTCGCGCTTCAATTTCCCGAGGAGCGAATAAGCCAGCGTGTAGGAGGTGTAAACGGCATCGCCCTTGGTCTGCTTCTGGCGGTAGATAGTCGCAGATATGCCGGGGATGCCCTTGACCGTCACTTTCATGGGAAATGTTGCTTTCATGCCCTCAGTATTCAGGAAAGTGTCAGGAAGTCAAGCCCCCTATCGAATTATTTAGCAGAAATGGTCGGGGCGGTGAGATTTGAACTCACGACCTTCTGAACCCCATTCAGACGCGCTACCAAGCTACGCTACGCCCCGAACCAATGTCTGCCGAGATAATCTGCTGCCCGCCATGCCCAGATCAAGAACCCAAACCCGATCCCGGCGACGTGGCCGAATCTAACGAGCCTCGGTGCAAAGAACAACCCGAAAACGACTCCGTCCGGCAACAAGCGCCATTCGTGAATCCAGCTTGTCACAGAACGTCATGCATCTAATTTGCCCGGGATCGGGCTGAAGGGCAACCGCATTCGGCGTGGCGCAGTCTGCCAGGGCGCGTCCCGCGGTGCGGCATGCGAGGCAAAGCAATCCTCTTCTCGCTGGACAATCTCGGGCGTTTAACCGGCAGGCACTGCCAGCGCGACAATCGCCTGCAGCAGCGCCTTGTCTCAGCCATGGCGCAGCGAATGGCGGCGGGGTTCCACATGGAGCAGCGGCTTCCATCGAGGGCACGCGGGGCCGGGGGCGGTTGCGGGCTGCGACGCTTGCTCCGCGTAGTGCACATGGGCCTGCTGGAATCCGCTTTCAGGACAATGTTGTCCTGAGAGGGGTCCCTAATAGGCACCGAGGAAAGATGGGCGCCGACTGTCCCTGAGGACCGCAGTAGCTTGGACCGCAAGGGTTAACGGCATCCGGGCTTAGATGTCATTCTCTTTGCCGGTCTTGCGGCGCCAAGGTGGAGCGGTTGGCAAGGAACTTGCGGCTGGACCGGCCATGACGTTCGTAGTGCCCGCCAGCCGGGAGAGACATGCGTCTCTCGCATCGCTTTTGTTCATCAGCTTCCTTGCCCTGCTGCCCTGGTCCAGCGTCGCGGCGCCGAGCATTACCCTGGCATGGAACGCGAGCACGGGCACGAATGTCGCCGGCTACCACCTGTATTACGGCGGGACCAGCGGCAGCTACACCAACACCGTTGACGCGGGCACCAACACCTCGGTCACGGTATCCAACCTGAGCGCGGGTGCTACGTACTATTTCGCGGCCACGGCTTACGACAGCGCGGGCATCGAGAGCGACTTCTCGAATGAGATCAATTACACAGTGCCTACCCCAAACGTGCCGCCGACGCTGGACCCGATCCTGAACCTCTCCCTCAATGAGAACGCCGGAGCGCAGGCGGTCAATCTCACCGGCATAAGCTCGGGCTCCATGACCGAGACGCAAACGCTCACGGTCACGGCGACTTCGAGTGACCCCACCATCATCCCCAATCCCACCGTAAGCTACACGAGCCCTAACACGACTGGCGTTATCTACTTTACCCCCGTTACCTACGCCTTCGGCACGGCCAGTGTGACGGTGACCGTCAATGACGGCGGCGGCGCCAACAACAAGGTGTCGCGCTCGTTCACCGTGACCGTCAACCCCGTCAACCAGCAGCCGACGCTCAATGCGCTGAACAACATGACGATCAACGAGAACGCCTCGGCCCAGACGGTTAGCCTGTCCGGCATCGGCTCCGGCGCGCCCAACGAGTCGCAGACTCTGACCGTGACGGCTAGCTCGAGCAACACCGGCCTCATCCCCAATCCCACCGTCACCTACATCAGCCCCAATACGACCGGCTCGATCACCTTCACACCCGCGCAGTACGGCAACGGCTCATCCGTCATAACGGTGACCGTCAACGATGGCGGCACCAGCAACAACATCGTCTCGCGGTCCTTCACCGTCACCGTGAACCCGGTCAACCAGCCACCGACCCTCAATTCCCTGGCTAACCTGCTCATTAACGAGAACTCCGGCGTGCTGAATGTGGGGCTGTCCGGCATCAGCTCCGGCGCGCCCAATCAACAGCAGACCCTGACGGTGACGGCCACCTCGGGCAATACGGCCGTGGTCCCCAATCCCACGGTCACGTACACCAGCCCCAATACGACGGGTTCCCTGGCCATCACCCCGGTGGCCAATGCGTATGGCACGGCCCAGATCACCGTGAGCGTCAACAACGGCGGGGCTAGCAACAACGTCGTTTCCAAGTCCTTCACGCTCACCGTGAATGCGCTGCCGACCATTTCGGCGCTCAGTGACCGCGTGATCGCCGTCGGCACCTCGACGCCTGCCTTGCCTTTCGTGATCGGCGATCCGGACGGCTCGGTGGCGAGCCTGATCGTCTCCGCCAATTCCTCGAACACCTCGCTGGTGCCTAACAGCAACATTGTCCTGGGCGGCACCGGCGCGAACCGGACGGTAACGGTCACGCCGACCTCAGGCCAGGTTGGCACCGCTGCGATCACACTGACGGTGAGCGATGGCTACGGCGTCGCGACCAGCAGCTTCAACCTGAACGTGCGCCAACGGCCGGCGGCTCCGAGCGCCCTGCACATCGGCCAGGCTCTCCCGTAAGAGCTGTCCGGCGGCTGGAACCCGCAGTCCACAGGCCGCAGGTCACCGGACCGCCAGGCCGTCCCGCGGCTCGCGGCAACAGCCCCTATGCAGCCGCTGCGAGCCAGGGGCCGCTCGCGGTCCGGTCGTCGTGTCCGGATGTGCCAAGACGGCGCTGCCGTGCCCGGCGCAGCTTGACCTGAGAAATTCCCTCCGTTACGTTCCAGCAACATACCGAACGTGTTTTATGGATAACTTCTTAGTGCCGATGGTGGTGGAGCAGACGGGCCGAGGGGAACGGGGCTACGACATCTACTCCCGGCTGCTGGTGGATCGGATCGTGTTCCTGGGCACACCCGTGGATGACATGGTGGCCAACCTCATCATCGCCCAGTTGCTCTTCCTGCAAATGACCGATCCCAAGAAGGACATCCACCTCTACATCAATTCTCCCGGGGGCAGCGTCACCTCCGGGCTGGCCGTGTATGATACGATGCAGTTCCTGACCTGCGACGTGAACACCTACTGCATCGGCCAGGCCGCCAGCATGGGCGCCGTCCTCCTCTGCGGCGGCACCAAGGGCAAACGCTATGCCCTGCCCAACTCGAACATCATGATCCACCAACTGCTCGGCGGCGCCGAAGGCCCGGCCAGCGACGTGGAAATCCGCGTCCGCTACATGCTCAAGCTCAAGAACCGGCTCAACAGCATCATCGCCAAGCACTCCGGCCGCTCGATCGCGCAGGTCGAGAAGGACACCGACCGCGACAACTTCATGACGCCCGAGGAGGCGAAGGAATACGGTCTCGTGGACGAGGTGGTCCAGTCCCGCAAAGAGATCCCCGGCCTGGCGGAGCGGGCGACCAGCCTCGCCGACAAAAAGGAATAGCATTCGATGGCGCGGCCCACGAGCATCACGCTCTGCAGCTTCTGCGGCAAGTCCCACGCCGAAGTCCGCAAGCTCATCCAGGGCCCCGGCGTCTTTATTTGCGATAACTGCGTCACCCTCTGCAAGCAGGTCCTGGACAAGGAATTCGCCGCCCAGGCCAAGCCGGCCAAACCGCGGGGCGAGGTTCCCAAGCCCGCGGAGATCAAGCGCCGGCTCGATCAGGCCTGCGTCGGCCAGGAGCACGCCAAAAAGACCCTGGCGGTGGCCGTCCACAACCATTACAAGCGCATCCTCCAGGAGCCGTCCCCGCCGCCTGCGAAAACCGAGCCCGAGGCCCCGCGCGACCCGGCGGCCGAGGTTGAGATTGAGAAGAGCAACATCCTCATGATCGGTCCGACCGGCTCAGGCAAGACCCTGCTGGCCCGCACGCTGGCTCGGATACTGGATGTGCCGTTCGCCATAGCCGACGCGACCACTCTCACCGAGGCCGGTTACGTGGGCGAGGACGTGGAGAACATCATCCTGCGCCTGCTCCAGAACTCGGACTACGACGTCAAGCGCGCGCAGCGTGGTATTGTCTACATTGATGAAATAGACAAAATCGCGCGCAAGACCGAGAACGTGTCCATCACGCGCGACGTCTCCGGCGAAGGCGTGCAGCAGGCTCTGCTCAAGATCCTTGAAGGGACAGTGTGCAGCGTTCCGCCGCAAGGCGGGCGCAAGCATCCGCAGCAGGAATATATCCGGGTGGACACGACGGACATCCTGTTCATCTGCGGCGGGGCATTCGTAGGCCTGGAGCGCATCATCCAGCGCCGGTTGGGCAAACAAGTCATGGGCTTCCGGGGCGCGGAGGAAAGTGCCAAGGCCGCCTCCATCAGCCGCGCGGAATCCCTGGAGCATGTCGAACCCGAGGACCTGCTCGGCTTTGGCTTCATCCCTGAGTTCATAGGCCGCCTGCCCATGCTGACCGTGCTCGCGGAACTCACAGAAGACCAGTTGGTCTCCATCCTTAGCGAGACGAAGAACGCCCTCGTGAAGCAGTACTCCAAGCTGATGGCTATGGAGGGCGTCGAGCTGGAATTCACGAAGGAGGCCCTGCACGAATTGGCCATACAGGCCATGAAGAAGGGCACGGGCGCCCGCGCGCTGCGCAGCCTCCTCGAGCGTCTCATGCTGGACGTCATGTATGACGTGCCCGGAGACGACGACATCGTCCACGTGCATGTAACGCAGCCAGTGGCGGCCGGGCGGCAGAAGCCCGTTGTTCGCCGCCGCTCCGGGCGCGCGGCTGCGTGACTGCCGCCCGCAAGGCAGAAACGTCTCGCCGAGGCACCCGCCGCCACAACAACACGGAGGCTTCGGGGAGAAGTCCCTGTGGGTGATGCCTGACGCCATGCCTCAACCCGCACCGGCTTTGGCTTCCAACGGGGATGCAACTTCGGCCCCTCCTCGCCTCCGCCGCGTGCTGGGCATGGGCGACCTGATCTTCTACGGCCTGGTGCTCATCCAGCCGGTCGGCGCCGTCGGCATCTTCGGCCTGGCGGACCAGAAATCCTTCGGCCACGTCACCCTCACGCTGCTGATCGCGCTGGCCGCCATGATGCTCACGGCCTGGAGCTACGGGCGCATGGCGGGGCTGTATCCGGCGGCGGGCTCGGCCTATACGTACGTCGGGCGCGGGCTGCACCCGCACTGCGGCTTCATCGCCGGCTGGGCGATGTTCCTCGACTATCTCGTGATCCCCATCGTGAGCATCGTCTATGCGGCCATCAGCACGCAGAAACTCGTGGACGCCATGGCGCCGGGCTTGACGCAGCACCTCCTCGCCGCGCTCGGGCTCTCGTTTAGCGCACAGGCGGTCGGGTTCAGGTGCTGGGTCGTCCTGTTTGTCACCCTGACGACGTTCCTCAACGTGCGCGGGATCAAGTGGACGGCGCGCACCAACCAGGTGCTCACGGTGGCGATGTTCCTGGTGATCGGCATCTTCGTCGTCGAGGCGGCGAAGTATGTCTGGGGCCACCAGGGCTGGGCGGGGCTGATCTCGGCCAAGCCGTTCTACAATGCGCAGACCTTCAACCTCGGGGCGATCGGCACGGCGACTTCGCTGGCGGCGCTCACTTACATCGGCTTCGATGGCATCACCACGCTGGCGGAGGATGTGAAGGAGCCCAAGCGCACGGTGCCGATAGCCATCGTGCTGGTCTGCCTGCTGATCGGGGTTTGCGTGCTCTCGCAGGTCTATTTGGCCCAGCGTGCGTGGCCGGACTACACGAGCTTCAAGGACCCGGATACGGCGTTTTATGACGTGTGCAGCCTGGTGGGCGGGCGGTTCCTATTCCAGGCCACCGCGTGGATCATGGTGGTGGCTTGCCTCGGCAGCGCCCTGACCGGGCAGGTAGGGGCTGCGCGTATCCTCTTCGGCATGGGGCGCGACAACGCCCTCCCGAGCTTCTTCGCCCGCCTCGATGCCCGCAACAACCCGGTTCTGAACATCCTGATCATCGGCCTGCTGACGCTGATCGGCTCGCTGGCACTGAATTATGAACAGGCCGCAACCCTGATCAACTTCGGCGCCTTCCTCGCCTTCATGGGAGTGAACCTCGCGGTCGTGCGCGAGTTCTTCCTGCGGCCGCCCGCCGGCTACCGCCGCAACGGGATGGCCGACCTGGCGGCGCCCATGCTGGCCTTCCTGTTCTGCCTGTGGATTTGGCTCAGCCTGCCTGCTCGCGCGAAGGTCGTCGGCGGCGCCTGGTGCATCCTGGGCCTGATCTACACGGCCATCAAGACCCGGGGCTTCCGCACCCAGCCCGTCATGCTCGATCTGAGCGGCTCTTAGCCCGGCGCGGGGTAGGGACGCCTCGCCGAGGCGTCCGCTGGTGCTGCCGAACGGACGCCTCGGCGAGGCGTCCCTTCCTGCGTGAAATACTCAGGCTAATCTTCCCGCTGGCCCCCGCCGACGCGGGACTCAATCTGCTGAATGGCCCACCGGGCGTGCTCAGCAATGAGCGGCTCCGGGTCAGCCCCAGCCTTCTGCAGCGCCGGCAAGGCCGCCTTGTCGCCGATGTTTCCCAGCGCCACGCAGGCGTTGCGCAGCAGGCCGCGGCGTTTCGCGCGCAGCATCGGCGTGCCCGCAAACCGGGCTTGGAAGGCGGCTTCGTCCAGCGACAGCAACTCCAGGAGATCGGGCGCGCCGAGGTCCGAGCGCGCATGGGCCTGCATCACCGCCCCCTTCTGCGCGAAGCGGTTCCAGGGGCACACCGCCAGGCAATCGTCGCAGCCATAGACTCGGTTCCCAATGGCTGGCCGCAGTTCGACGGGAATGGGTCCCTTGAGTTCGATGGTCAGGTAGGAGATGCACCGCCGGGCATCAAGCTGGAACGGTCCCGTGATTGCCGCAGTCGGGCACGCCTCAATGCACCGCGCGCAGGAGCCGCAACGGTTGTGCTCCGGCGGATCGGGCTCAAGCCGCAGCGTAGTGATGATCTCGGACAGGAAGATCCAATTGCCCAGCCGGCGGCTGATGAGGTTGGTGTGCTTGCCGATAAACCCTAAGCCGGCCCGCTGGGCCAGGTCGCGCTCCAGTATCGGGCCGGTGTCCACATACCAGAGCGAGCGAGTGGCTTGCCCGCCGGCCTGCTGGACGACCGCGGTGAGTTGCTGCAAGCGCCCGGCTAGCACCTGGTGGTAGTCCGCATACCGCGCATAGCGCGCGATCAGGCCCGTGCGCGATGAATCGCCGGCGGGCAGCGGGCCCGGCGAGTCGCGTCCGCCTCCTGCGTAACTGGTCGCCAGGGTAAGAATGGATTCGGCCCCGGGCAGCACCTGCTGCGGGTTCACGCGCCGGTGCGCCGACCGCGCCATATACGCCATCTCTCCGTGCAGCCCCGAAGCAAGCCACTGTTGAAACCGCGCGGTAGTGGCGGGCGCCGCCGCGGTCGTGAAACGACAGGCGTCGAACCCCAGTTCTGCGGCGCGCTGCCGAATCAACTCCTTCATCGGTGCGCTGCCTGCGCGAAATGAAACTGGTGGATCACCTGCTGCGCGACCTCGCGAACAGACCGCTGCTCAGTGTTCACCAGCACATCGGCCTGCCTATAAAACGGCCCCCGCACCGCGAGCAACTCCCTGATTTTGGTCAGCGGATCACCCGAATTGAGGAGCGGCCGGTGTGAATGGGTCCGGACGTGCTCCCATATCGTCTCGGGCGAAGCCCACAGGCAGACCACCAGCGCATGCGTCTTGAGGCTCGCGAGATTGCCTTCCCCCACCGGTAGGCCGCCTCCGGTGGCGATGACCGTCTTGGCCCGATGCGTGAGTTCCTCCACTATCTTGCGTTCCCACTGGCGGAAGGCTTGCTCCCCCTCCTGCTCGAACATATCCGATATTGACTTCCCGGCGCGGGCCTCGATCACATGGTCGGTGTCGAGAAACGTAAAATGCAGATGCTCCGCCGCCATTCTCCCAACGACCGACTTGCCCGTTCCCATGAAGCCAATGAGTGCAAGGTTCCTAATCGGGCGCGTTGCAGTCATTGCATCCAGATAGCGTATGCCGCTTGCCTTCGCACGCAGATTCTCCGGTTCGGATGGAAACGCCCCGCGCGTGTGGTAGCTTTCGGTGCAATGCTTAAGGCCGCTCTGCTGCAAACCGGGCGCAGTAATCAATCTCACCTGATCCTCGCCGCGCTTGTCCTCGCGCTGGCCATCCAGCCCCTGCATGCCGGGCGCGCTTTTCCCGGAGCCGGCGATCAACGCAAAGCCATCGTCATGGGCGCGGGCGATCCCAAGCATGACCCGTTCAGCCATCCCATGGGCGCACAGCGAACCTTCCTCCGCTTCGTCGGCAACCCGAACAATAAACCAGGCAAAGGCTGGACCTGCGAATTCGAATGGGATTTGAAGGTGCGCTTCGGCATGAACCCGACGAACACGCCGGCGGAGGCGCTCTTCAACTACATCGGGCAGCACCACCTCGGCTACCGCATCGCGATGAACTGCGGGCCCAACGGCCACAGCGCCGCCTACTGGCGCTGCGCGGTGGACAACGGGATCATGCCATTCGGCCCCCACTACAATAATATGTATGTGAGGATTGACGACCCCAATGGCATCGGGGTTGCCGTGAGCGTTGCCGGGGGCGCAAAGGCGAATGTGACCAGCTATGGCCCGGGCCTCGAGTTCATTGATGCCGTGCTGGGATGGGGGCCAAACCCCGACCCCAACGGCGAGGACGCCGCCCAAAGCTGGGCCAACCAGCGCCTGGCCGCGAGGTTCGCCCGCGTGCTCGACACGCATCCAGCCTTCAACATCTGGGATGCCCGCGAATTCATGCGCCAGGCTGCCAGTTTCTGGGACAAGGGCTGGACGGAAGTCAACGGCTACGGCCGCGTGAATGAAAACGCCTTCGTCGGCACGCTGCTCCCCGGCCCCCCGGTGGACTTCCACGCCGTCCGCTCCCACGACCAGCACCAGGTGGTGTTTGCCTGGCATAACTTCGCGCAGACCGACTTCGCCGCCACGGTCATCGCCCGCCACGACGGGCGCATCATCTACGATGGCACGGGGACCAACTTCGCCTGGCCGAGCGATGTGAACGGCAGCGAGACCTTCACCTATTGGTCCAGGAACCGCGCCGGCGAGAAGTCCCGCATGGAGTCGTACCAGACGCGCACCGTTACGGGACTGAGCTGTGGGCCGTATCGCACCTGCCTGGTTGTGAGCGCCCCATCGGGCACGGAAGGGCCGCCCTTCGGCCTGGCTGGGCGCTTCCAGGAAGTCGCGACGAACTGGGTGGCCGACGTCGTCAGCCGGACCGGCTACTGCGATTACGATCCTCTTACGCACCTGCCGCGAGGCCCCATCGTCGCCTTGTTGCCCGACCTCCCGGCCATGATCGGCTACGCCATCTCGAACCACTACCGTATCCTCGTGGCGCCTATCGCCGCGCCCGATCGGGACCTCTACGCCTACAAACCCGACTGGGACCGTGCAACGGCAGCCGGCATCCTCGTTGTCCTGCCCCATCACGGCGTTCTTTCACTGTCGCGCATCCCGAAGGCGCGCCGACTCTCCCCTCCCTGCCTTTTCTCCGCGGTAACCGTCGGTGCAGCTATGGGCACCAACTGTCTCAGCTTCGGCCCGGGGATCGAGTTCTTTGACGCGCCGGAACCGGGCGGCTCCGCACCCACCGGGTTTACCCCGGGTGCCGACGCTGCTGCCGTCGTGGCCGGTAAGCTGGCTCGCATTCTGGACGCCTACCCCCGCTACAACCTATGGGATGCCCGCCAGCATTTGCGCCAGAGCGCAAGCCACTATGCCGCCGGTTGGAGCGAAGATGGCGGCTACGGCCGGCCACCGCCGCAGCCCGCCAGCATAGCCGAGCTGGATCCAGCCCCGCCGCTCGCGCTTAGCGCCGCTCCTTCGGATCAAGGGCGGAGCGTGACGCTCTCCTGGCAGAACTTCCTGCAGAGCAGCTTCGCCGAAACCGTGATCCAACGGCAGGACGGTCGCACCATCTATCATGGCACCGGCACGAGCTATACCTGGCCGAGCGATGTGGAAGGGCAGGAGACCTTCCGCTTCTTCTCCCGCGACAAGTCAGGCCGCCTCTCCCGGCCCGAGGCCTACACTGTCCTTACGGTTGCGGGGCTACACCGGGCGCAGTGAGCGCAGGGGCGCATGTCCGCGGTACGAGCAGGCTCAGTAGCGGAAATCCGAACCCCGAAACCCGAAATCCGAAACAAATCCCAATGCTTCAACTTCAAATGCAGAAAACCCTGTTCAGGTAGGGACGCCTCGCCGAGGCGTCCGGGTGCGCCGGAAACGGACGCCTCGGCAAGGTGTCCCTGCCCAGCACCCTGGCCGCAGCTTTCGGTCATTGCTCGTTTGAGCCTTTGTGCTTGTTTCGGATTTCGGGCTTCGGATTTCGGATTTGTGCGGCCAGCGCGCGCTGGCACTGTCTCGAAGCTACCCGACCTCATCCTCTTTGCCCTTGCCAACAGCCCGCAGCATCGTACGTTCGCTCCATGGAACAGCCGCAACTGGCGCAGTATCTACCCGTCCTGATGCTCGGGGTGTTAGCGGTGCTCTTTTCCTTCGGCATGCTGGTCATGTCGGTAGTGGTCGGGAAGAAAGGCAGGCGCCCGCCGATCAAGGACACGCCCTACGAATGCGGCATGCTGCCGGTAGGCGAAGGCAGCACCCGGCTCTCGGTGCGGTTCTACGTCGTCGCCATGCTGTTCATCCTCTTCGATATCGAGGTGATCTTTCTCTATCCCTGGGCGGTGGTCTATCGCGAAATGCTCAAGACGGACGGAGGCGTCATCTTGGGCTCGATGGTCTCCTTCATGGTCATTCTGTTCGTCGGCTACATCTACGCCCTGAAAAAGCGGGCCTTCGACTGGAAGGCGTAGCCCCGGGCTACTCCAAGCTCCCCCGCAGCACCGCGAACATCTGCTTTCCGGCAGCCGGCGTAACCCGCCGCTTGCCCTTCTCATCCGCGTGTTCCACAAACTCAGCCGGCAGCTCGTTGAGGAACGGTGAAGGATGGCACGGCGTCAGCGTCCCGTATTTCTTGCGCGCGGCACAATGGCTGATGGAGAGGCTCTGCTTCGCCCGGGTGATTGCCACGTAGAACAGCCGCCGCTCTTCATCGAGCGTTCCTTCTTCCTTCGAGCGGGAATGCGGCAGCAGCCCGTCTTCCATCCCCACGATGTACACGCTGGGGAACTCCAGGCCCTTGCAACTATGCATCGTGATCAGCGTCACGGCGTCGCCGGGCGCCTCGTCCTCTTCGTCCTCACGCTCGCTCTCCAGCGTGATCCGCTCCAGGAATCCCTGCAGGCGGTCGAAGGCTGGTTGCGAAGCCGCCTCCGCGCCGTCGAGCGTGGCGGTTAGCTCCTTCACATTGCGCAGCCGGCTTTCCGCCGCCTCGCGGTCCTTCTCGGTGCGACGCAGCTCGGCGGCGTAAGCAATCTCGTCCAGGAACCGGTCCACCAGGCGCTGCAGCGCATGGGGATCATGCGACAGGCTTTGCTCGTGCAAGCGACTGCGCGTGCGTTCGATCAGCTCCACAAAGCGCTCGACGCTGCCCCGGGCACCGGCCTGAAATGTGGCCGTCACCGCCGGGTTCTTCATCACCGCAAAAACCGAGCACTTTCGCTCCTGGCTCGCGCCCAGCAGCCGTTCCATCGTCACGTCGCTCAGCCCGCGCGCGGGCACGTTGGCGATGCGCAGCAGGCTGACGTCGTCGTTCGGGTTCACCAGCACCTTCAAGTAGGCCAGCAGGTCACGCACCTCGCGCCGATCAAAGAAGCTCTGGCCCCCGATCAGGTGGTAGCGCACCGCGGCTTGCCGCAGCGCGGTCTCCAGCGGCCGGGATTGGGCGTTCGTGCGGAACAGAATGGCTTGATGCGACCACGGCGCGCGATGCGCCAGCCGATCGTAGTTGATCAGCTCGACAATGCTCCGCGCCTCCTCCTCGTCACTCGCGAACGTGTGCAGCGTGATCCGAGACCCCTCGCCCTGCTGCGACCACAGCTTCTTGCCGCGCCGCCGGACGTTGTGCCGGATAATGGCGTTCGCGGCCCCGAGGATCGTATTGGTAGATCGGTAATTCTGCTCCAGCTTGATAAGCTTCACCTCGGGGAAATGCTGTTCCATGTCCAGGAGGTTGGCGATTTCCGCCCCGCGCCACCCGTAAATACTTTGGTCGTCGTCGCCGACCACGCACAGATTGCGGTGCTCCTGCGTGAGCGATTGCACCAGCCGGAACTGCGCCGCGTTGGTGTCCTGGTATTCGTCCACCATCACGTAGCGGTATTTGGCCCGGCAGGCTTCCAGCGCCGCGGGATGCTCCTTGAACAGGCGCAGCGTAAGCAGGATGAGGTCGTCAAAGTCCACCGCATTGCAGGCGCGCAAGGCGGTCTCGTATTTGGACCTGATATGTTCTGCCATCGCCCGCACGCTGGCATCGGCAAAGACCGCCGCCCTCTCGCCGCCGTTCCTGAACCGACTGAGCAACCCCAGGATCGCCGCGGGGTCGGTCTTTTCCCCCTTCGCCGAGATCTGCGCCAGGATCTTCTTGATCGCCCCGATCTGCTCCGACTCATCATAAATGACGAAGTTGCGCTTGTATCCGAGCTTCTCGATGTGCTGCCGCAGGATGCGCACGCACAGTGAGTGGAACGTGCAGATGGTGGGTTGGGGATTCGTCCTGTCCGCCGGCGAGGCGCCTTTCACCCTGGGCACCAGCTTGCTCACCCGCTCGCGCATCTCGCGCGCCGCCTTGTTCGTGAACGTCACGCCCAGGATATGCTCGGGCCAAATGCCGCCGGCGATCATGTGCGCGATCCGGTAGGTGATGACCCTTGTCTTGCCGGTTCCGGCCCCCGCAAGAATCAGCAGCGGTCCGCGAATCGTCTCCACCGCCTCTCGTTGCTGCGGATTCAAGGAACTCAGACTCAACATCGCGCGCGGAGTCTATGTACGCTCAGAGTGATGGCAAGCGCATTGGGGACCGGCGGAGCGCGGACAGTCCTGCCCGCAGCAACGTGCCTACGCATGCCAGTAAATCCGAAACCCGAAATCCGAAGTCCGAAACAAATCCCAATGCTCCAACCCCTAATGCTCAAAACCCAGGCTGGCCGCAGGTTTCGGTCATTGCTCGTTTGAGCCTCTGTGCTTGTTTCGGATTTCGTGCTTCGGATTTCGGATTTCCGCTCTTGCGGCATGTCTGCGCTCCGGGTGAGCGACAAAACGCTTCCCGCCGGAGGAGTTCCGCACCGCGTAGCGGTGTATTGAAGGTAGCCGTGCGGCTTCAGCCCACGGGGGCGCGCCCACGCTCAGCATGTCGCGTCGCGTCAGCGACGCCTGAAAGCCCGGGCGCTTAATCCCACAGAAATCTCTCGTCGTACTTGATTCCGTGGCGAGCCAACAGGGCGCGGTATTCTTCCTGGAAGGTTCTCACGCGGTGATGTTCATGCTGATGCGCGATATACTCTTTCACGCTCGACTCTGATGACTTGCTCACGGTAAATGCGCCATACCCGTCTTGCCATGCGAATCCGCGGCAGCCGGGGACATTCTCTTTTATCCAGGCAGAGGAGCCGCCCTTCACGTATTTGAGCGCCTCGCTTACGGTAACCGTCGTGGGGATTCCCAGCAGCATATGGATGTGGTCATCCATGCTACCGACGAGGAGCGGCGTGAGCTCGTGCTCGCGCGCTATGCCGCCCAAGTACGCGCAGACGCGCTCCTGGACGGACGCCCGCAGCCAGGGCTCGCGATGCTTGGTGCTAAACACGACGTGGTAACGGAGGCAGGTAAAGGTATTGGCCATAGGCGGAGAGGAACACTATCAGGCGTCGCTACGCGACGCACTCCAATTTCGGCGATTTCCCGTGGGCTGAAGCCGCACGGCTACCTTCGTGGCATCGCTACGCGATGAGGATGTGCCTTCCGTCGCTTCGGATGCTTCCGCAAGCCACAACCTCCTCGCTCCCACGTGGCAAACCCCCTGCAGCCGGGCTATCTTCCATTAGGACCTATGAAGGACGGCATTACCAGCGCGGCGGTCTATAGCCTCGAGTACCTGGAGGGCCTGTACGCCCGCTACTTGCATGACCACCAGAGCGTGCCCGCGGCGTGGCGCGAACGCTTCGCGGACCTGCATAACGGCGATAGTGAGCCAGCCCACGCCGGCCCCTCCTTCCGCGCTCGCAGCCTGTTTAACCCGGCGCCGACCCCGACGCCTCGCGCCCCCATCCCGGAGCTGGACCCGGTGCAAGGCAGCGTGCGCGATCGACTCAACCAGCTTATCCGCAATTACCGCGTGCGCGGGCACATGATCGCGCACCTTGATCCGCTGGGTGCGCCCCGGCCCACCCCGCCCGAACTCGAGCTGGCCTATTACGGCTTCCGCGAGAGCGACCTGGACCTGCTCACCGTCTGTTCCACGCTGCCGTACGACGAACCGCTGACCATCCGCGAGATCGTCCAGCGCCTCCGCAACACCTACTGCCGCTCGATCGGTGTCCAGTTCATGCACCTGGACGACCATGCCGCGCGCGCCTGGCTGCAGCATCGCATGGAGAGCACCCAAAACCACCTGGCCCTCTCGCGGGCGGAACAGTTGCGCATCCTGGCCCACCTCACCGACGCCGTCATCTTCGAGGAGTTCCTGCGCAAGAAGTTCCTCGGCGCCAAGACCTTCTCGCTCGAAGGCTCCGAGACGCTGGTGCCGCTCCTGGACCTCGCCATCGAAGGGGCCGCCCGACAGGGCGTGCGCGACATCGTTATCGGCATGGCCCACCGGGGCCGCCTCAACGTGCTCGCCAACATCATCGGCAAACCCCGCCGCGACATCTTCCGCGAATTCGCCGACGCTGAGCCCGGGCTCTGGACCGGCCGCGGCGACGTGCGGTATCACCTCGGCGCCAGCGGCACCTGGACCACGACCGAGGGCGTCCGCGTGCAACTTGCCCTGTGCTTCAACCCCAGCCACCTGGAATTCATCAATCCCGTCGCGGTGGGCCGGGTGCGCGCACGGCAGGACCGGCAGGGCGACACCGAGCGGCGCCAGGTGCTGGGCGTGCTGATTCACGGCGACGCCGCGTTCCCGGCCGAAGGCATCGTGCAGGAGACGCTCAACCTCAGCCAGCTCCCGGCCTACACTACCGGCGGAACTCTGCATGTCGTGGTCAATAACCAGATCGGCTTTACCACGTCGCCCAGCGAAGCGCGCTCCACCGTCTATGCGACCGACATCGCCCGCATGCTCCAATCGCCCGTGTTCCACGTGAATGGCGAAGACCCGGAAGCCGTGGCCCAGGTCGTCCGCCTGGCATTGGACTTCCGCCGCGAATTCGGCACCGATGTATTCATTGACATGTACGGCTACCGGCGCTGGGGCCATAACGAAACCGACGAGCCGTCATTCACTCAGCCGCTCCTGTATCGCGCGATCCACCAGCGCCGCAGCATCCGCGAGTGCTATCTCGAGCACCTGCGCGAACTGAAGGGCATCACGACCGAAGAGGCCGAGGACATTGCCCGCCTGCGCCGCGAGAGGCTCGAACAGCAACTGAGCGAAGTCCGCCAGGAAACCGGCGCCACCGCCGGCCAGGCGTCTCGCCCGGCCCCTGCAACCTCAGCCGCCCCATCGCCCCCGACCGAACCTGACACCCGCGTGGACCTCGCCCAACTTCGCTCCTTGCTCCTGCAACTGGCCCGCCTCCCTCGCCGTTTCCACCTCCACCCCAAGCTGGAGCGCGGCCTGGAAGCCCGGCGCAAAATGGCGGAGCAGGAGCATCCCCTGGATTGGTCCTCGGCGGAAGCGCTGGCCCTGGCATCCCTCGCCGTCCAGGGCACCCGCATTCGGCTCAGCGGACAGGACACTGGCCGTGGCACCTTCAGCCAGCGTCACGCGGTTCTGTATGACCAGGAGGAAGGCTACCCTTATGTCCCGCTGCAGCATCTCGCCGCCAGGCAGGCGCCGGTCGAAATCATCAACAGCCCCCTCTCCGAAGCCGGCGCGCTGGGTTTCGAATACGGCTACAGCCTCGATTCCCCGGACTGCCTCGTGCTGTGGGAGGCGCAGTTCGGCGATTTCGTGAATGCCGCCGAGGTGTGCGTTGACCAATTCATCGCCAGCGCCGAGGACAAATGGCAGCAGCTCTCCGGGCTGGTGCTGCTGCTGCCGCACGGCTTCGAAGGCATGGGCCCCGAGCATTCGAGCGCCCGGCTCGAACGCTTCCTCCAGCTCGCCGCCGAAGACAACATCCGCGTCGTCCAGCCCACCACCCCGGCGCAATACTTCCACTGCTTGCGGCGGCAGGCTCTGAGCCAAAAGCGCAAGCCGCTCATTGTGCTCACCCCCAAGAGCCTGCTGCGCCATCCCCAGGCCATCTCACCGCTCGCCGACTGTGCCGAGGGTGCGCTCCAAACAGTTTTGCGTGACAGCCTGGCCGAGGCGCCCGTCAGCCGCGTGCTGCTGTGCACCGGCAAGGTCTATTACGAACTCGCCGCCCATCGTGAAGAGCACCACCGCGCCGACGTGGCCATCATCCGGCTCGAACAGCTCTACCCGCTATCGGTTGAATCTCTCGAGGCGGCGCTCCCGGAATGCCGCCCTGGCGCGCTCGCGTTCTGGGTCCAGGAAGAACCCGAGAACATGGGCGCCTGGCACTTCGTGCATGACCGCCTGGGCGACAGGCTAAGGCCTCCAGATATCTCGAACAAGGGTGAGCCAGCCCGTGCCCCCTCACCCGCCCTGGCGGGCACCCTCTCCCCCTCCGAGGGGGAGAGGGATGGGGTGAGGGGCGCCCTCCCGCTCCGACCCGTGTGCCGGCCGGAATCCGCCAGCCCGGCCACCGGCTCCGCCGGCGCGCATAAGCTGGAACAGGAACAGCTCATCGAACGCGCTTTCGGGGAGCCTCAGGCGGCCGCGCCCGCGCCCGTTCCCGCCGGCGACGAGGGCCAACGGTCGGACTAGCGCGGGGCACTGCGAAGCTAATTATGGTGGACGTAACCATCCCGGAAGTCGGCGAATCCATCGTCGAAGTGCAGATCGGCGAGTGGCTCAAGCACGAAGGCGATGCCGTGCGCAAGGACGACTCGCTCGCCATGATCGAGTCGGAGAAGACCAACTTCGAGCTGCCCGCGCCGGCCGCGGGCAAACTGGCTCGTATCCTCGCCCAGCCGGGCGAGACGGTGAAGGTCGGCGCTACCATCGCGCAGATCGAGCCCGGCAGCGATGGCGCACAGGCCAAGCAGGCCACGGCGCATTCGCCCAAACCGTCCGCCCCCAAGCCGGCAGCCGCAACGACACCGTCCCAGGAACCGCAGCCTGACACACAAGCCCCTCACGCCGCCCCTCTCCCCATCGGATGGGGAGAGGGTGGCCGCAGGCCGGGTGAGGGGTCGGAGGCTGCCGCCGAATCTGAAGCCCCGCCTGTGCGCGGCAAGCCGGCTCGCCCACCCACGCCGCGGACCGAGCCGAAACCTGCCGCCCGAGCACCGGCCGCGCCCCCGCCTGCTCCGATCGAGGAGCCGGCTACCGAAGCGCCGGAAATCGAGGAGACCCAGCCGCCCGAAACCGCTGAACCGAAGGCCCCACCTCCAGAAACAGCGCCGGCTCCCCCTCGGCTCACGTCCGGTAGGGACACCTCGCCGAGGCGTCCGTCTTCTGGCGGCAGCGGACGCCTCGGCGAGGCGTCCCTACCAGCCGGTCGCGAGGAGGAAGTCGTGCCCATGAGCATGTTGCGCCGCACTGTGGCGCGACGGCTCCTCGAAGCCCAGCGCACCATGGCCATGCTGACCACGTTCAACGAGGTGGACATGGCCGCTGTCCAGGCCCTTCGCCACGAGCGCCAGGAGGCCTTCCAGCAGCGCTACCAGGTCAAGCTCGGGCTGATGTCCTTTTTCGTGAAGGCCGCCGTGGCCGCCCTCAAGGAATTTCCGCAGATCAATGCCGAGGTGCGCGGCGACGACATTATCTATCGCAACTACTTCGACATCGGCGTAGCCATCGCCAGCCCTCAGGGCCTGGTCGTGCCTGTCCTGCCCAATGCCGAGCGCCTCAGTTTCGCCGAAATCGAGAGCGCCGTCGCCGACTTCGCCCGCCGCGCCAAAGAGCGCCGGCTCAAGCCCGAGGAACTGGAAGGCGGCACCTTCACCATCACTAACGGCGGTGTCTTCGGCTCCCTCCTCTCCACGCCCATCATCAACCCGCCCCAATCCGGCATCCTCGGCCTCCATGCCATCACCGACCGCCCCGTCGCCCGGGCCGGCGCCGTCGTCATCCGCCCCATGATGTATGTGGCGCTGACCTACGACCACCGCATCGTGGATGGCCGTGAAGCCGTCCTCTTCCTCCGCCGCATCAAGGAACTTGTGGAAGACCCCGCCCGCATGCTGATCGAGGCGTAGCCGAGCAAATCCGAAGCCCGAAGGCCAGGACAGTCTTGAGTCTAAAGCCCAAGGTCTAAAGTCGTCTAACTAGCTATTTATCAACATCTTACGCCCTAGCCTCAAGACTGACCCACTCCGTCCGCACCCCAGCCCCTCCGTCACCACACCGTCACCACACCGTCACCTCACCGTAGAACCTCTAACTTCAAGTTAGAGGTTCTACGGTGAGGTGACGGTGAGGTGACGGAGGGGGGACGGAGGGGCTGGGGTGCCGTCCCGGTGCGGCCACGAGGATGATCCGTCTGATCGGGCGGATCGGTCCGATCAGGCCGCAGGGAGGTGCTCAATTCTGGGACACTTGTCCAGGTGGGAGGTCATGGGCTGCCTTCCGCAGCCCCTGGCGCCGGCAGCCGGCACTTGCGCCCCACGTAGCCTGCCTATACCGTCTCCGCGGGCGCTGCAGCCGCCCTTGTTGACCCCGGAATCTCATGCACACACCAAGTGCCACTGCACCGCAGCGCCCAGCCGCGCCGACGCGTCCGCGCCGGGCGCAATCCCCTTGTAGGGCCCACCTGCCGTGAAGAAGCGCCGGGTGCTGATCCTGTTGGTCGTGCTGGGCCTCGGAGCGGCGGTAGGCATCTATTATGCCATCCAGGGCGGCCGGCGCACGCTGGTGCTGACGGGCATCGTCACGACGGACGAGGTCAGCGTCAGCTCCGAAATCCAGGGCCGCATACAACAGCTTCTGGTTAACCAGGGCGACACGGTCGAGCGCGGGCAATTGCTGGCGCGCATTCAGCCGCAGGAATGGAGGGCCGAGGCCGCTTTCTACGCCAACAGCGAGCTGCAGTCCGGCGCCCAGGTGGCGCAGGCCGAGGCCGACCTGAAATACCAGGAGAACCAGGCCACCAACCAGATCCTGCAGGCGGAAGCCAACTTCGCCTCGGCTAAAGACCAGGTCACGCAGGCGCAGGCCGATCTGGAAATTGCCCACACGAATTACCTGCGGCTGGAAGACTTATACCGCAAGCACGTCGAGTCACCCCAGGCCTACGACCAGGCGCGCACCAGCTACGCCGCCGCCGAAGCCCGGGCGGCTTCGCTTCAGCAGCAAGCCCAGGCAGCCCAGGCGGCCGTGGCTATGGCTCGGGCCGAGCGCGACCGTGTCGAGGCCCGCCGCGCAGCGCTGGAGGCCGCGAAACACCAATGGGCCGCCGCCGGCGCCCAGAAGCAACGGGCCGATGTCCGCCTCGATTACACCGAGATCCGCGCCCCCATCGCCGGCATTGTGGACGTGCGGGCCGCCCTCCAAGGCGAGGTAGTCAACCCCGGCCAGGCCATTGTCACCCTGATTGACCCGGACAACCTGTGGGTGCGCGCTGACGTGGAGGAGACTTACATTGACCAAATCCGACTGGGGGAGAAGCTGACCGTGCGCCTGCCCTCGGGGGCCGAGCGGGAAGGCACCATCTTCTATCGAGCCGTGGACGCCGACTACGCCACGCAACGCGACGTCAGCCGCACCAAGCGGGACATCCGCACCTTCGAGATCAGGCTGCGCTGCGACAACAAGGACCGGGCGCTGGCGGTCGGCATGACGGCGTATGTGCTGCTGCCGCTCGAGCAGGGGCGCACGGGTAGGGACGCCTCGCCGAGGCGTCCGCCGCCAGCACAACACGGACGCCTCGGCGAGGCGTCCCTACCAGCGTGGGCGACATAGAAGTCGAAGACCTGACGAAGTGCTTCGGCGATTTCTGCGCCGTGGACCATCTGTCCTTCACGGTGGCACATGGCGAGGTGTTCGGGCTGCTGGGACCCAACGGCGCCGGCAAGTCCACCCTCATCCGCATGCTCACCACCCTCGTGCCGCCCACGTCGGGCACGGCGCGCATTGGCGGGTTTGATATTACCCGCTCCGCCAACCAGGTGCGGCAGACCATTGGCGTCATTCCCCAGGCGATGACGTCCGACCTGGACCTCAGCGCCGAGGAGAACATGAGCATCTTCGCCAAGCTCTACGGCATCCCCCGCGAGCCGCGGCGACGGGCCATCCGCGAGCTCCTGGCCGCCGTGGACCTCCAGCAATGGGGCGACAAGCCGGTGAAGATGTTCTCCGGCGGCATGCGGCGCCGGCTCGAGATCGCCCGCGGCCTGGTGCACCAGCCTAAAATCTTCTTCCTCGATGAGCCCACCACGGGGCTCGATCCGGTCTCCCGTGTGGCTGTCTGGAACATGCTCTCGCGCCTCAAACGCGAGCGCGACCTCACCATCCTCGTCACCACGCATTACATGGACGAGGCGGACAAGCTCTGCGACCGCATTGCGATTGTGGACCATGGCAAGCTCGTGGCGTTGGATTCGCCGCTCAAGCTCAAGGCCTCAATACCCGGCAAGAACATCCTGGAGGTGAGCTTCTCGGAGACGCCGCCGGGCTGGCTCGAAACGCTGAAGGCCCTGCCGGAGGTCGTCGAGGTCAAGCCCATCGAGCAGATTTATCGCCTGTCGTCCAACAACGGCCCACGCACCACGGTGGCGCTCATGGCCGCGGTGCGGGACGCCGGGATCACGGTGACTTCGCTTTCGGTTCAGAGCACGACGCTGGACGACGTCTTTGTACATTACACGGGACACCAGTTGCGCGACGCCTTGCAGAGCGCGGCGGTGTACAACCCAGCCTTCATGTACGAGCGGAAGTAAGGCGGGTGCATGCATCGCATTTGGGCCATCATCGAGCGCGACCTTCGCCGGTTCCGGCGCAGCCCCACGCTGATGATCGTTTCGATGCTCATGCCGCTCGTGCAGTTGGTGGTGCTGGGCTACGCGTTTGGCGGCAAGATCAAGAACCTGCATCTCGGCGTGGTGGATCACGATCACCAGGTGCCCGCGGTGCGCATCAAGGAGATGTGCCAGGCCGTGGCGGCCAACGCGCGGACCTTCGAGACTGTCGCCTGCCCTGACGAGGCGCAGGCCATTCGGGAGCTGCGCTCCGGCCGCCTCAATGGCGTGCTCATCATCCCGCCCCAGTTCTCCCGCAAGGTGCTGGCTGGTGCGGACCCGCGCATTGCGCTGGTCGAGGACAACACCGACCAGTTCGCCTCCTCAGCGCTCCAGGCTTCGCTCAGCCAACTGCTGGGTGCCTATGATGAGAAGCGCCCTGCCCCGCGCGTCTCCGCCGTGGCCGACCTGTCGGTCGTCGAGGTGTATCCTTATGTGCCCTACATCCAGTTTCTGCTGCCGGGCACCATCGTGCTGGCCATCTTCGTATCGGTGATGATTGGGGGCGGCATCATCTACATTGATGACAAGTCGCGTGGCCTGCACGAGGGGTATCTTGTCACACCCATTCGCAAGTACGAGTTGATACTGGGCTTCAACCTGTCGGGGGCGGCCAAGGCGGTCATTGCCGGGGTGGTGCTGGTGGTCTTCGGCTCGCTGATCGCGGGCATCCCCGATCCGCTGAACCCGCTGCGGCTGCTGCGCATGATGTTGCTGGTGGTGGTGACGGCGCTGGCGCTGATCAGCATGATGTTCCTGATCATGGTGCGGGTGACGGACCCGCTGGTGCCGCGCGCGATTTTTGGCGTGCTCAATACCGTGTTGTTTTTCCCGAGCGGCGCGGTGTACCCGATCAATGGGTTTCCCAACTGGATGAAGGGGATCGCGCTGATAGACCCCTTCACGTATGCCGTGGACGGTTTCAAAGCGCTGGCGCTGAAGAACACCGGGCTGCTGGCAATCGCGCCGGACTTGGCGTTCCTGTTTATATTCGCGGTGCTCACAATGGCCGCCGCGACGAAGCTGTTTAAGAGAACGCTGTGATGCTGGGCGGGGGAGCATCTCATCGCTGCCCCCGTCTTGCCCCCTCACCCCTGCCCTCTCCCCATCCGATGGGGAGAGGGAGAGGCGCGCACACGGGCTGGTCTTTCACCCTCTCCCCATCCGATGGGGAGAGGGCTGGGGTGAGGGGCGATTTGGCAGCAATGTCGAGGTGCACCAGACTGGCGTTGCTGGCGGGCTTTGGCGTTGAAAACCGGGCTTCGCGGCCTAGACTCGGGGCGTGAATGCGTCGGAGTATCGCGTGCGCCGCGCCACGCTCGATGACATCGGGCAACTGAGCGCGCTGTGGAAGACGATGCAGTTCCCGGTCGAGGAACTGGCCCGGCGGGTTACCGAGTTCCAGGTCGCCGAGAGCGGGGACGGGCGGTTATTGGGGGCGGCGGGGTTGCAGATTGCGGAACGGCAGGGGCTGATCCATAGCGACGCGTACATTGATTTCGCCCTGGCCGACGCGCTCCGGCCGGCCATTTGGGAGCGTCTACATGCCGTGGCCGCCAACCACGGCCTGCACCGGCTGTGGACGCGTGAGTCCGCGCCCTTTTGGCGGCACTGTGGGCTGGACCGCGCGAGCCCCGAGGTGTTGGAGAAGCTGCCGGCCGTTTGGCGCGGGCCGGCGAGCGGCTGGCTGAGCCTGAAGCTGAAAGAGGACGTGGAAGCGGTGCTGGCGGCGGACAAGGAGTTCGCGCTGTTCATGCAAGCGGAGCGGGCTCGCACGGAGAAGACGTTTCAGCAGGCGCGGGTGCTCAAGCAGTTCGCGACGCTGATCGCAGTGCTGCTGTTATTCTGCGTGGTGGGCGGGGCGCTGTGGCTCATTTTGAAGCACCCGCAGTTGCTGCAGCACCGGTAGGGACGCATCGCCGAGGCGTCCGCCGCCGCCAAAACCCGGACGCCTCGGCGAAGCGTCCCTACCAGCGTGAACGTTTCGGCCTAACGCGGCGTGAATTCGTCCGCGTGGTAGGAGCTCCGGACCATCGGGGCGCTGGCGACGTGGACAAAGCCCATGGCCCGCGCGCGCTCGCCGTATTCCTGGAACTTATCGGGCCGGACAAACTCCACGACGGGCAAATGCCGCAGGGTGGGCTGAAGGTACTGGCCCAGCGTCAGTATATCGCAGCCGGCGGCGCGCAGGTCAGTGAGAGCGGTGAACACTTCCGCCTCCGTCTCTCCCAGGCCCAGCATCAGCCCGGATTTCGTGCACAGGCCGGGACCGGCTTTTGCCTTTACCTGGCCGAGCACGCTGAGCGAGCGGTCGTAGGTCGCGCGGGAGCGCACCGAGGGTGTCAGGCGCCGCACGGTCTCCAGGTTGTGGTTGAAGATGTGCGGGCGCGCGGAGAGCACGGCGTCAATCGAGGCGGGGCGCGCATTGAAATCAGGTGTGAGCACTTCGATGACGGTGTCAGGATTATGCGCGCGGACGGCTTCGATGGTGCGCCGGAAGTGGTCCGCGCCGCCGTCGGCCAGGTCGTCGCGGGCGACGGCCGTGATGACCACGTGGCGCAGGCGCATGCGGTGCGTGGCTTCGGCCACGCGGTCCGGCTCGTCGGCTTCCAGGGCGAGAGGCTTGGCGGTCTGGACGGCGCAGAAGCCGCAGGCACGGGTGCAGCGGTCGCCGCCGATCATGAAGGTGGCGGTGCCTTTGCTCCAGCATTCCCAGTGGTTGGGACACATGGCGCTCTGGCAGACGGTGTGCAGCTTGAGTTCGTCCAGCAAGGCGCGCGTGTGGGCGAACCGGTCGCTGGTAGGCAGGCGCGTGCGCAGCCATTCCGGCAGGCGCGGGCGGGGCAGGGCTTCAGCGGGAGGCTGCACTGCCATGCTTCTTCTCCAGCTTGCTCCAGAAATCCGGGAGTTGGTCGGGGCCAAAGTCGGCCAGCACCTCGCCATCCACTTCCAGCACCGGCACCAGTTCCTGGCCGGAGAGACGGATCATGTCGTCGAAGGCCGCCTCATCGGCAATCACGTTCACCTGCTCGTATTGCACATGGTGTTCGTCGAGCCAATGCATGGCTTTGTGACACCATCCGCAGTAAGGTTTAATGAAAAGTCGAATCCGCTTTGGTTTCACCATGATACAGTGCAGGAGGTCGGGGGAATTTTCAAATGGCTGGTGGGGCGAAGCGGAGCGCGTTTCGGCAGCACCACTGCGCACCGGCCGCCCGAATCCGAAACCCGAAGCCCGAAATCCGAAACAAATACCAAGGCTCGAATGGGCAATGACTCAAACCTCCGGCCAGAGTGGGTTTTGAGCATTTGAGGTTGGAGCATTGGGATTTGTTTCAGATTTCGGATCTCGGATTTAGGATTTCCACTGTCGCCGCGTCCCAACGCTGAATGCGGCGTAGGGTGCAGCCGCTTGGGCTGCACCTTCACGCGCCGCTGATCTGCAACTTGTACTGTTCCGGCCCCAGCAGCGCACCGACCTCCGCCGGGTTGGACAGCTTTATCCTGTAGAACCAGCCCGCCTCGTAGGGCTCGCGGTTGACGAGGGCTGGATCGTCCACGACCGCTTGGTTCGCCTCGATGATCTCGCCGCTCACGGGCGAGTAAATGTCGCTGGCCGTCTTCACAGATTCCACGACCGCGCAGGCGTCCCCGGCGCTGAGCTGGCGGCCCACCTCGGGCAGTTCGACGAACACGACATCCGTCAGCTCGTGCTGGGCGTGGTCGGTGATGCCGATGGTGGCCACGTCGCCGTTCACACGTACCCACTCGTGCGACTTCGCGTATTTCAAATCCTGAGGAACGTTTGCCATGCTGCTATTGAGTCAGGGAGCAGGCTGGACGTCAACCCGCTTTGCGGTAGAAGGGCTTCGGCACCACGACTGCCGGCGCGCGCTTGCCGCGAATCTCGATCTCCAGCAGCGTGCCGGCCTTTGCCGAGTCGGGCGGCAAGAAGGCCATGCCGATGCCCACGCCCAGGCTGGGGCTCATAGTGCCGCTCACCACGGCGCCGAGTCTCGCCCCGCCTTGGCCGGCGCTCCAGATAACGTAGCCGGGTCGCGGAGGGGCCGAGCGGTCTGTCATTTTGAAGGCCGCCAGCTTCTTATTCGTGCCCTTCGCCTTCTGCTCGGCTAGCACGGGGCGGCCCACGAACTCGCCCTTGTCCAGGGCCACGAAGAATCCCAGGCCCGCCTCGATGGGCGTGGTATGCTCGTCCAATTCGTGCCCGTAGAGCGGGTAGCAGACCTCCGTGCGCAAGGTGTCGCGCGCGCCCAGGCCCGCCGGCTTCAAGCCGAAGGCCTTGCCCGCGTCGAGCACGTGGGTCCAGATGGCCTCGAGGAGCGGTGCGGGCGCGACGGCCTCGAACCCGTCCTCGCCGGTGTAGCCAGTGCGTGAGAGCCAGACCGTGTCCTTTGCCCAGTGGAAGCTGGCAACCTCGTTCTTCTTCAGGTCGCTGGCCCGGGACACCAGCGTCCCCGCTGTCGAGGCGCCGGCGAAGCAGGCGTTAATGAAATCGGCTACCCGCGGCCCTTGAATGGCCAGCGCCCCGAGCCGCTCGGAAGCGTTCTCCAGTTCCACTTCGCTGCGCCGCCCGAAGGCCCTCCGTTGCCGTTCGAGCCAGGTCACGTCTGCTTCGATCCGCGAGGCATTGATGATCAGCAGATATTCCTGGTCTGCGAGGCGATAGACGTAGAGATCGTCCACGACGCCGCCGCGGTCGTTGCACATGAGGGTGTATTGCCCCTGGCCGGCGGCCAGCTTGCCCAGGTCATTAGTGAGGGTGTGATTGAGGAAAGGTTGGGCCGCAGGGCCCGTGACCAGTACCTCGCCCATGTGGGAGATGTCGAACAGCCCGGCGGCCTGGCGCACGGCGAGGTGCTCGTCCGTTATGCTCGTGTATTGGACGGGCATCTCCCATCCGCCGAATTCGATGAGCCTTGCTCCGAGGCGTTGGTGAGCAGGGTAAAGGGGCGTCTGCTTCATGCAGGGAGCATTTGCCAGGGGTTTGGCCTCGGGCAAGAGAAAACGGGCTGCCCACGGGCTGGCACGTGGGTGTGAAACGCCTGCCGCTCGTGGCCCCTTTACGAACCAGGCACTTACCAACGGCACAGGCCCCGGACGCTTAGCCTACTTCGAGAACTTGTTGATCGTGTCAGCCAGGTAGGAAGAGGCCTGGGTGGGCTTCACACGTTGGCCCGGCAGGATCTCTCCCGGGGTAAGATATTGCCCGTAATAGGCAGCATCGGCGTCGGCATCCGGACTCAACCCGCCGGTTTTGGCGATGGCCCCGCCGTAAAGGCCGGAAGTGTCACTGTATATCAGGACCTGCTGGCCGGGTGGGGTGTTGTTGAAGCGTTGGCCAGTGGACTCATTGCCCGCCGTGCCTCGTAGTTCCTGCCCGAAGCCGGTTTGCGCCTCGGCAATGAGGTTGTTCACATTCCCATTCATGAGGAGGATGACCATGAAGGACGTCTGGCCGCCCACCTGCGCCCCGAATGTGCCCTCGTTGACCGTCAGGAAGATGGGCGGACCCCAATTCCCCGTGCCGGGCTCGCGGACCATGGCGATTCCGTTGCCTCCCTGGTAGCCCACGATGAGGCCGCCGCGCGACTGCTGCACCAGGATAATTCCATGAGCCTGCCGCAGAAGCTGGGCGGGGATGCGCTTGTCCGGCTTGGACTGCATCGCGTCGAACTTCGTCGCGAACGAGCGCAGCCGAGCATCCAGGTCTGCGCGGGTGACCGCCTGGGCCGATAGGCTCAGGCCCAGCAACAACGAACCAACCAACAACGTTTTCATACACTCCAAGCTCGCCTATCGCGGCGGTTGACGCCATAGGCTCCAGACCCCAGGCAGGCCTCAGTCAGTCTTGAGCCTCGGGTCTAAAGTCTTGAGTCGGGGGCTGCGTGTTGCGTGCTGCATGTTCCGGGTTGCATGAGGTGGTGCGGAACGCAGCACGCAACACGAAACACGCAGCACGCGCCGAGGACCCAAGACGGTTGAGGCATCGCACCTCAGGTCCGGGTTGGCCGGCGCCCGGTCTGGGCCTCCAGCGGCGTCACTGGGTCCATGCACAGCCAGCACACGGCCCCGAGCAGGTAAGCCGCCGCCGTTACGTAGAACGCTAGGTGCCATTTCCCCGTATGCTCGA
>DATKNZ010000417.1:0-29759 GCA_035541055.1 Candidatus Acidiferrum sp.
CGCCTGGGATCGGGAGCGCCGGTTCGTCGAGTCATACCGCCGTGCGTGGGATGACAAACGCCGCTCCTGGGAGCAGCGGCGGCGCGCCGAAGAACAGGCCCGGCGCCAGGCGGCATCGCCCGCGACTAACGGCGCCGCGGCGGGAACCGGGCCATGAGAAGAGTCGAAGCGGGCCGACTGGTAAAGCGCTGGGCTAATGTCGAGTGTCCCTCCGAGACAGAACGCGCTGCACCAGCGGCCCAGGGGCGGCCAGCGCAACTATGGGCGGGATCCGGTTGAATAGTCTTTACAGCCCCGGCTCGCCGGCTAAAGTTCCGCTGGATGAAGGTCCGCGATTCACTAGCGGCGGGGGCTTGTTGGGACATCACCCCAAAGGGGTGGATTTCCAGATCCCCATAACTCCTTGTTCGGCAACAACAACACTATGAGCACCTGGTTATATCAACTTAATCCTACAGAATGGCCGCCAGAGACATTCCGCTACGAAATCTGGGAGCGGGAACGCTGGCATTGGGGTTACGGGCAAAAGAGGGGCAACGGCCTGCCTACAGTCGGCGACACCATTGTATTTTTCTACGCTCCCAGTGGAGGTACGGACCCCGGGATTTATGGGTGGGCGGTGGTCGAGCGATGCGATGTAAAAAGCCAGACCTTGTACTTCATACCAGTCACGCCAACTGATCACCTCAAGATGGATCCATGGTGGAATGAGCAAGCGAAGAAAGTCGCAGACGAGGTTCGCGGACCGATGAAGCAAGCTACGCTTTTTGGAATGGCAGACGAGAGCGTTGCTCACATCCGGGAGGGCATCAGGAACTGGCTGCACTTGGCTGCATGAAATCTGTCTGCCGAGCCACAGTGTGGCAGCGGACCGGAACCAGGCGTTCTGTCCGTGCCGCACTAGTCATTCCGTGGCGGGTGGTTCCCGCCGCTCGTGATAGTTGCTGGACGTAGCTGAGGTCATAGTTATGTTAACCATTCTCTGGAACGAGGACGACGAATCCGCGGGCTACACGGAGACCATTCCGAGTGATTGGTTCTCGAGCCAAGGGTTTCCAACGGAAGGTATTCACGATGTTTTTGGTCCTCGGTCAGGGCGCTACAAGGCGAAGTGCACCATTAGCGCGAAGGAGAACGTCACCTACTTGGACTATCGGCCCTTTGAACGTTTTAATTCAAGTCAGGGGATGCTCATTGGCGTATTGCGCATTCAGTTCACGACCTCGGCCCGGAAGAGCGTATTTCAGTTGGCGTGGCAACAGAAGGGAGATAGGGTCTTTAGGCCCTGTTCAGCAAGCACCTGGCTTGATCCGGAATCATCAAAAGAATTTGAGGCGGAGGTTTTAGACTCCAGCGAGCTTTCACCCGGCGAAAGAAGGAGGCGACTCGCGGCAGCCAGCAAAAAGCCACAGCAGCTCCGTATAATTACGATTGGCTTTCGCCGCAACCCTGACGTAGTAGCAGAGGTGCTATTCAGAGCTGGTGGAAAATGCGAGCGTTGCAACAGGCGGGCTCCCTTTAGGAGAGCGAGCGATGGAAGACCGTATCTTGAGGTTCACCATTCGATCCGACTTGCCGACGGTGGCAATGACACGGTGGAGAATGCCATCGCATTATGCCCAAACTGTCATCGGAAGGCCCACTACGGCTTGGGCTGATAATACAGGAGCGCACGGCGGGGGTTCTGGGCTTTTTGTAGCTTTGGCGCCGGGCCCAAGCTCGTTCCTTTTCGGCGTTGCCGCTCACGCCTCGGGGTTAAGCCCCTGGCAGATATGATCGTTCGCCTCGCTACCCCCGCCGACGGGCCGACGCTTGCCCGTGTTCAACTGGAGACCTGGCGCACGGCTTACCGGGGACTGATTTCCGATGCCGCCTTGAATACGCATACAGTGCCGGAGCGGGAGAGGTTTTGGAGCGAGCGGTTTCGGCAGCCCAAGGGGTCGGTCTTTGCGGCGGAAGAGGGGAGCATCATTGGGTTTTGTGAGCTGATTCCGTCGGAGGACAAGGATGCTGACCCCAAGGCGTTTGGAGAACTTGCAGAGCTGTATGTCTTGCCGGAGCACTGGCGCAAGGGAGCGGGTCGGGCGCTGTGTGATCGGGCTTTGGCGGAAGCTCGGCGGCAAGAGTATCGGACGGTCACGCTCTGGGCGCTGGAAATGTTCGGCCCAGCCAGAGATTTCTATCAGGCGATGGGGTTTCGCGAGGATGGATGCACAAAGATGATCACGCTGCCGGATGGGAGCGAATTACACCTGATTCGATTGCGGGTTTGTGTATGATTAAGCGGCTTGGCGAGCAGCCCGAAGCGGACACGGGCGGGCCAGGGAGTTCGGCGTTCGGTGAGCCACGGGGCGCCCGCGCCGCTCAGTTCCGTCGTTGGTTCCGTCGGTGCGCCTTATGAAACAGAGCAAGTGGCCGGATTTTCTTTTCACGATTGCGGTGCGGTTCGTTTGCGGCATGGTTTTAGGTGGCTTAGCGTGCTTCCTTTTCGGTTGGAGGGGCATCTTGCGGGCGTTTTCGCACAACAATATCCACGGGCCTCTGATCTGGTTGGGGCTTTGCGCATTGGGCGGTGGCATTGTCGCCGCGTCCATGATACCTCGGTGGCAGACGCCATGGTATAAAAGGGAGTCGGGAGCGCTGGACCTGCGGGCGGAGCTCGCGCGTCGGAGACCTGATGGGGCCGGGCCCGGGTCGAACGTGGTCAAGCGCTCGGTCAGCATCCAGACCGTCGGCGAGGATGGCGTGCGGCACGAGTATTCTTCAATGGAGGAAGTGCCGCCGGAAATCCGCTCGCAAATAGAAGCCCTGGAGAGGGAAGCCGCCCAGGCACCGGGCAGCGAGTTGACCGTCAGGGAGACTTCCCAGGCAGGCAGTGCGCTCACGTCGAAGATTGTCCGCCAGAAGAAGGTTTCGGTTTATAAGCTTATTGACGAAGCGGGCGTGGAGCGGACGTATCATTCGCTGGAGGAAATGCCTCCCGAGCTGCGTGCGGCGATTGCGGAAGCGGAGGACAAGCCCAAGACATGAGAGACGCCACATGAGATTGGGGCGGTGAACGGGCTTTGCGCTCCGGCCTTCTTTCGGGCTTCGGCCTTCGGGCTCCGGGCTTGGCGGCCGAACAGTGCGGCGGGTGGCGGGGGCGCCCTTTGGCTTCGGGCATGGGAACATCCAACATCCCACAACCAACATCCAACATCCAATGACCGCCACCCCAGCGCCCATTGGATGTTGGTTGTTGGATGTTGGATGTTGGATGTTTTCTCGCTCAATGCCGAGAGGGGCCTGCACCCCCGCAATTGACACCCCTTCCAGCGCGGGCTATTTGATTGGGGTCTGTGGCTGAAACGGGTTTCTCTGCTGCTTCTCCTTCGCGCGGGCAGGTGTTCCGCGTGCGCGGGTTGACGAAGGTTTATGGGATGGGGGCCGCCGAGGTGCGGGCGTTGGCGGGGGTGGACCTGGACCTGTTCGAAGGGGAGTTGGTGGTGCTGCTCGGGCCGTCGGGCAGCGGCAAGACCACGCTGCTCAATAACCTGGGCGGGCTGGACGTGCCCACCGAGGGCGAACTCTCCTACCGGGGGCTGGACCTGGCCAGCGCCACCGAGGACGAGCTGACGCAGTTCCGGCGCGGGCGCGTCGGCTTTGTCTTCCAGTTCTACAACCTCATCCCCAGCCTCACCGCGCGCGAGAACGTGGGCCTGATCACCGAGATTGCCGCCGATCCGATGGCGCCCGAGGCGGCGCTGGACCTGGTGAACCTGAGCGCGCGGCTGGACCATTTCCCGGCGCAGCTTTCGGGCGGCGAGCAGCAGCGCGTGGCCATCGCGCGCGCCATCGCCAAGCGCCCGGAGGTGCTGCTGTGCGACGAACCGACGGGCGCGCTGGATGTGCGGACGGGCATCGTGGTGCTGGAGGCGATCCAGCGCGCGAACCGGGAGCTGGGAACCTTGACCGTGATCATCACCCACAACGCGGTCATGGCGGACATGGCCGACCGGGTGATCCATCTGTCGGACGGCCGCGTGCACAGCGTCCATGCAAACGAGCGCCGCGCAACGGCGAGCAGCTTGAGGTGGTGAGCTCCCTCCTCGACCGCAAGCTTTGGCGCGACCTGCGCCGCATGGCCGGCCAGGCTACGGCGGTGTCGCTGGTCATGGGCTGCGGCCTGGCGATGATGATCATGACGCGCAGCCTCATTTATTCGCTGGAGTCCACGCGGCAGGAGTATTACGAGGCCAACCGCTTTGCCGAGGTGTTCGCGCTGCTGAAACGGGCGCCCAACTCGGTGGCGGCGCGCGTGGCCGAAATCCCGGGCGTAGCGGCCGTGCAGGTGGGCATTTCAGAGCAGGTGACGCTGGATATCCCGAGCCTGGACGAGCCGGCGAGCGGCAATGTGCGCTCGCTGCGGGACAATGCGCCGCCCGAGTTGAACCGGCTGTTCCTCCGCGCGGGCCGCTGGCTCACCCCCGGCAACCGCCGCGAGGTGCTCGTGGGCGAGGCGTTCGCGGACGCCAACCACCTGCAGCCCGGCGACGCCATTGCCATGCTGCTCAACGGCAAGCGGCAGGAGTTGCGCGTGGCGGGCATCGTGCTCTCGCCCGAGTATATCTTCGAGTCGCGCCCCGGCGCCGCGCTGCCCGACAATCGCACCTACGGCATTTTCTGGATGCCTTACAAAGAGCTGGCGTCGGCTTTCGACTTGGATGGCGCCTTCAACTCGCTGGCGCTGACGCTGGCGCCCGGAGCGTCCGAGCGGCCGGTGATTGCCGCCATTGACCGGCTGCTGACGCCTTACGGCGGGCGCGGCGCGTTTGGCCGGGCCGACCACCCGTCGCACATCCGTGTGTCGGACGAGATTCGCGTGCTGCATATCCTGTCCATCGGTTTTCCGGTGGTGTTCCTGGGCGTGGCGGCGTTCATGACGAATGCCGTGTTGTCGCGGCTGCTGGCGATGCAGCGCGAGCAGATCGCCATCCTCAAGGCGTTTGGCTTCACCAATCGCCAGGTGGTGGTGCACTACCTCAAGTTCGCCTTTGTCATGGTGGCGGCGGCGACGGTGCTGGGCGGCGGCGGCGGCGTGGTGCTGGGTCACCAGTTAGTGGGCATGTATCACCGCTTCTTCCGCTTCCCGTCACTCGAATTCCGGCTGGATCATGTAGCGCTGCCGTTAGCCTTCGTAGTGAGCGCGGGCGCGGCCGTTGCAGGGGTGTTTAGCGCCGTGCGCCGCGCGGCCCGTCTGCCGCCTGCCGAGGCGATGCGGCCCGAGCCGCCCGCCAGCTACCGCCCGGCGCTGGTCGAGCGCACCGGGGTAGGGCGGTTGCTGTCGCACACGTTCCGCATCGCCGTGCGCAACCTCGAGCGCCGGCCGGTGCAGGCCATCTTCACCGTGGCGGGGCTGGCGCTGGCCACGGGCATCCTCATCGTGCCCAATGCCTTCCGCGACGGCGTGGCCCAGGTCATGGATTTCCAGTGGGACACGGTCCAACGGCAGGACCTGTCGGTCGGGCTGGTGGAGCCGGACAGTGCCAGGATCAGGCACTTGTTCGCTCAATTGCCTGGCGTGCGGACGGTTGAGCCGTTCCGCTCGGCGTTCGTGCGGATCGGCTTCGGCCCGCGCCGGAGGCAGTTGGGCATCCAGGGCTTTCCGGCGAAGCTGATGCTCAACCGCGTCATCGGTTCGTCCTCCCAGGAGATGGTCCTACCGCCGGAGGGGCTCGTGATTTCAGCCAAGCTGGCCGAGGTGCTGGGCGCGAAGGTCGGGGACGATCTGGAAGTGGAGGCGCTCGAAGGCAAGCGGCCCGTGCGGACGGTGCGGCTGGCCGGGCTGGCGGAGGACTTCTCGGGCGTGGCGGCTTACATGAACATCAGCGCGCTGAACCGGTTGCTGGATGAGGGAGACGTCATCACCGGCGCCAGCTTCACCATCGACGAGGCGCACCGGGGCGAGTTCCTGCGGGCGCTGAAAGGCATTCCGCGCGTGAGTTGGGTGGCGATCAAGGAGTCGCTGCGCGAGAACTTCCGGCAGACGACGGCGGCCAGCATTGGGCTGATCCAGATGATCTACCTGGTGTTCGCGACCGTCGTGGCTTTCGGCGTGGTGTATAACAATTCGCGCATTTCGCTGGCCGAGCGGGCGCGGGAGCTGGCCACGCTGCGGGTGATCGGCTTTTCGCGGCGCGAGGTGGGGGCAGTGCTGGTGACGGAGCTGGTGATCCTGGCGCTGATCGCCGTGCCGCTCGGGCTGCTGCTGGGCACGGGGTTTGCCACGGTGATTCTGCGCGAGGTCAACACCGAGACGGTGCGTCTGCCGCTGGTGCTGACCGCCAGCAACTATGCGTTTGCCGTGATGGTCGTGACGGTCGCCTCGACCCTTTCCGCGCTGGTCGTGCTGCGCAAACTCAGCCATCTTAACCTGATTGGCGTCTTGAAGGCACCGGAATGACCAAAGCAAGTAACCACACCACCCGCCGCTGGTTGCCCTACCTGGGGGCGGCGGTGCTCGTCGGGGTCATTGTCGCGGGGCTCTGGCCGCAGCCGGTGCCGGTGGAGACTGCCCGCGTCGCCCGCGGCACGTTGCAAGCGACGGTCAACGAAGAGGGCAAAACGCGTATTAAGCAGCGCTTTGTCGTTTCGGCGCCGGTGACGGGTCAGCTCCGGCGGATTCCTTTCAAGGCCGGCGCCGAGGTGCAGGCCGGGCAGACCGTGCTGGCGGTGATTGACCCGCTGTCGCCCGCGATGCTCGATGCGCGCGCCCGGGCGCTGGCGGAGGCCAGCCGCGACACGGCCGCGGCGAACCTGGAGAAGTTCCGCGCCACTCACACCTTTGCCACCAGCGAGTTGCGCCGCTTCGAGAAGCTCTACGCCGAGAAGACGGTTGCTATCCAGGAGCTGGAGGCGGCGCAAATGCGCGAGGCCTCGGCGGCTAAAGAGGAAGCTGCCGGACAAAGCGCCTTGCGGCAGGCGGAGGCCGAGTTGGCGGAGTTCACTCCCAACGACAGCCGGACCGACCCGGTGCGCCCGCCAACGGAGGTCACGTCGCCGGTCAGTGGCCGGGTGTTGCGGGTATTCGAGGAGAACGCGCGCGTGGTCACGTCCGGCACGCCGTTGCTGGAGGTGGGGGACCCGGCGGACCTGGAGGTGGTGATCGAGGTGCTTTCCCGTGACGGCGCGGCCATTTCGCCCGGCACACCTGTCGAACTGGAGCAGTGGGGCGCCGCGGGTGCCACCAACCTACTGGCGCGGGTGCGACTGGTTGAGCCGGCTGCGTTCACCAAGGTTTCGGCGCTGGGGGTCGAGGAGCAGCGGGTCAACGTGGTGGCCGATTTCCTCACACCGCCCGAGCAGCGCCGGAGCGTGGGAGACGCGTTCCGAGTCGAAGCCCGCATCATTGTCTGGCAGGCCGAGGACGCCTTGAAGGTGCCGGCGGGCGCGCTATTCCGGCAAGGCGACCAATGGGCGGCCTTCGTGGTTTCAGAGGGCCGCGCCAGGCTTCGCCCCGTGACTGTCGGCCGGTCCAGCGGCACGGAAACGCAGATTCTGGAGGGGCTTAAGGAAGGCGAGGAGGTTGTGCTCTATCCCGGCAGCCGGGTGCATGCCGGGCAGCGGGTCAGGCCAGTGAAGATTTGAAGGCTACAACCGGGCTTCGGCTCCAACGGCCTGGCGGAGGTGGATCATGCCGCGCTGCTCCAGCTTTTCGAGCAGGCCGGTGACGATAGCTTTGGCGATGCCCGGCCCCTCATAGACCATGCCGGTATAGACTTGGATGAGCGTAGCGCCAGCGGTGATCTTCTCCCAGGCATCAGCGGCGTCGAAGATGCCCCCCACGCCTATTATGGGAAGGGTGCCTTTGGTCTGCCGGAAGACGTGGCGGATGACTTCCGTGCTGCGCGCGCGCAGGGGGCGGCCACTCAGCCCGCCGGGCTCAGCATAGATGCGCTGGAGGTCAACATCCTGCGCCTTGGGCCGGGCCAGTGTGGTATTGGTGGCGACGATGCCGGCGACCTCGCGCGGGCCGGCCAGTGCCAGGATTTCATCGAGCGCCTCGAACGACAGGTCGGGCGCGACCTTGACCAGGACAGGTTTGCGCTGCACGGGCGGCTGGCCCGGCGCCGCCGTTTGTTGCGCCTGGACTTCCTGCAACGCCGCGAGGATTTCATCCAGCGCGGCCTTGTCCTGAAGCCGCCGGAGGTTGGGCGTATTGGGTGAGCTGACGTTTACCACGAAGAAGTCCAGGTGCGGCCAGAGCACGCGGAAGGAATTGGCGTAGTCCTCGGCGGCGCGGTCCAGCGCTGTGACTTTGGACTTGCCCAGGTTCATGCCGACCGGATGCGCGGGCCAGCGCCCGGCGGCGCGCCACTCGGCGAGGCGTTGCGCCACGGCTTCCGCGCCAGCGTTGTTAAAGCCCATGCGGTTGACGATGGCGTCGTCCGGGATAGCGCGGAACAGGCGCGGGGAAGGGTTGCCCGGCTGCGCGTGCCAGGTCACGGCGCCCAGTTCCGTGAAGCCGAAGCCCAGCGCGGCCCAAGCCGGCAGGGCGTCGGCGGCTTTGTCCATCCCGGCGGCAAGGCCGACCGGGTTTGGGAAGGTCAGGCCCAGGGTGTGGACCGGGAGTCTGGGAGCGCCGAAGAACGAGCTGAGCGCATCGGCGGCCAGCTCGTTGCGCCCCACCCATCCGAGCGCCCGCATCATGCGGTCGTGGATATGCTCGGCGTCCTGGGTAAAGAGCACAGGGCGGACCAGGTGGCGGTAGAACCAGCTCACGGAGTTGTTTTAACAGTCCTGAGCCTTGAGTCTCAAGTCTTGAGCCGACCGCGCCAGCGGCGGGTGCGCATCTCATCAGTGCCGCCGAGTAGTAGCGTAAGCCTCCGGCTTGCGCCCGTCCCGGCGAGCTTCCAGCTTGCCGCATGCACGCCTGTGCGGCGCCAACCTGGAAGGTTGGCGGGACTAGAGCAAGCCGGAGGCTTACGCTACTAAAGTATGGGGGCTCTAGACGCGAGACTCCTCGGAGAACAGGCTGGCGCGGACGGGTGGTTGCTGCACAATGCACGGAAGGCTATGAATGAAACAATGCGAAGCTCCCGGCTGACTGCGAAACTGCTCCTGGGGGTGTGGCTCGTTGCGGGCGCCGGCTTATCCCCGGCGTCACGGGCTGAGGTGCGCCTGCCGCATGTGTTCGGCAGCCACATGGTTCTCCAGCAGGAAAAGCCGCTGATCATTTGGGGCTGGGCGCAACCGCACGAGACGGTCACCGTGCAGCTTGCGGGAGAGAGCCGCACCGCGCAGGCCAACGAGCGCGGAGAATGGAAGCTGGAGCTGCCGCCCATGAAAGCCGGCGGCCCGTTCGTGTTGACGGCCAGCGGCTCCAGCACGGTTCGCCTCGAGGACGTGATGGTAGGCGAGGTTTGGCTGTGCTCCGGGCAGTCGAACATGGAGATGGGCATCGGCATGGTGCGCAATGCGAACGAGGAGATCGCCGCCGCCGACTACCCGGGCATCCGCTTGCTGAAGGTGACGCGCAAGTGGTCGCCGGAACCGCAGGCGGACATCGAGGGCGAGTGGAAGCCGTGCTCGCCCAAGACCGTCGCCGAGGGCGGCTGGAGCGGCTTTTCTGCCGCCGCGTACTTCTTCGGGCGTGAGCTGCACAAGAAGCTGGGCGTGCCTATCGGCCTGATTGACGCAAGCTGGGGCGGCACGCGCATCGAGTCATGGACGCCGCCCGAGGGCTTCGCCGCCGTGCCGGCCATGAAGCAGGAATACAACCTGATCGAGCTGGCCGACCCGCACGCCGCCTCCCATAAAAAGCGGCTGGAGCAGGTGCTCCAGGACACGGAAGGCTGGCTGGCGAAGGCGAGAGAGTCTCTGACCCAGTGCACGCTCGTGCCGCCGATGCCGGCGTATCCCGAGGAGCTGCTGGCGCCACACGACGTGCAGAACCGCACCGCCCTGTATAACGGGATGATCCACCCCTTGCGCCCGTTCGCGCTGCGCGGGGCGATATGGTATCAGGGCGAATCCAACTCCACGGAAGGCAAGCTTTACACCGAGCGGATGAGGGCGCTGATCGGCGGCTGGCGCACGCTCTGGGGCGAAGGCGATTTCCCGTTCTACTTCGTGCAGGTCGCGCCCTGGACGTATGGCTACAGGCCCGAGGTGCTGGGCGAGTTCTGGGAAGCCCAGGCCGCGGCGCAAGCCATCCCCAACGTGGGCATGACGGTAATCAATGACATCGGCGACCTGAAGGACATTCATCCCAAGAATAAGCAGGAGGTAGGCCGCCGCCTGGCCTTGTGGGCCCTGGCTAAGACCTACGGGCAGCAGGACCTGGTGTATTCTGGGCCCACGTTCAAAGCAATGTCGGTCGAGGGCGACAAGATACGTCTGAGCTTTGACAACTTGGGCGGCGGACTGGCCAGCCGCGACGGCAAGCCGCTGACGTGGTTCGAGATCTTAGATGCCGAGGACGGCGGGTTCGTTAAGGCGGACGCGCAAATCGACGGGTCGGCAGTCGTGCTGTCCGCCCCGGGCGTGAAGCACCCAGTGGCGATGCGCTTTGCATGGAGCATGTTGGCCGAGCCGAACCTCATGAACGCCGAGGGCTTGCCGGCGGGCGCCTTTCGGGCTGGGGCGTTGCCGAAGCGGGACTCGCTGGCGCTCCATGTGCCGGAGGCCAGGGATTACGAGTTGGTCTATGACCTGGACCTGGCGAAGCTGGGCGAGCGGATCACCTACCAGGTGGACAACTCGGCGAAGCTCAGCCGGCCCTTCGACCGCATTGCCTATTGCCTGGAGTTACGGGGCGCGGACGCGAACACGGAATATGTGTATGTCTCGATGGACGCCTTTACTGATGACCTGGGCCGGATCGGCGTGCCGACGGCCCGGTGCGGCGCGCGATTCCAGCAGAACGTTGCCAATCTGAACGTCGTTTCCAACGTGAAGGGCGTGGTCACCGGGACCGGCCTCGCGGGCGGCAACGTCGAGTTCTGGCCCAACAACTACGGCCCGGGCAACAGTGCCAAGGTGCCGAATGCTTCGGACCAGGCGTATGACTTCGGGGATGAGCCTTCCGAACCGGCGGACGGCTACGGCTCGATGCAAGTGCACAATCACGAGGCAAAGCAGACCCTCTTCGCTCTGAACCATTGGCGCGAGGGCAGCCGCGCCGACGTAGGCATCGGGAACCAGCCGACGGGCAGTCCCGACTGGACTTTTGCCGCCAACGCCGGCTCCTACGAGGTGAAACGCCTGCGCGTGCTGGTGCATCCCAAGTGATTTCTATGGGCGCGAAACGAAGCAGTAAACGGAAGGTGCTGGTGATCCTGTCGAACCGCTGGAACCGCAGCCAGACTCCGCGGTTCATCGAACTGGACTGCGACGAGAAGGGCACCATTCTCAAGGAACGGCCGCTTGGGGGCAAGCCGGGCAAAGCCGCCTACGACGAGGTGTGGGAGAACGATGAAGGCAAGACCGCCCTGTCCTCGGCCTACCGGATCAAACGTAAGTACGGGCACCCGCTCGAGCGCCGAAAGCAATAGGGCTGCGGGCGCCGACGGCTGGTCTCGGGCCTGAGAGGGAAAGCCCTACAGTAAGTTGCGGAGTTGGGACTACAGACAGGTCGTTTGCGCTTGTGCTAGAGTTTGTAGCCTCGGGAGTGACTAGACCCGCGTCGTGCAGGGCAGAGATGTCGCTTCCTGGCATTATGAGAACACTTCTGCGCAATGGGCTGACCGGGCTTTACGTGGGTGCGGGCGAAACCTGGACGTGCGATCCGAAGGACGCGCTCGATTTCAAGACAATGCGCCAGGCGATTGGCTTTGTGGACAACGGGCACCTGAACCGAATGGAGGTGGCCTTTGAGTCGGACGATTCGCGCACCCTGCGAAGTGTGCCTTTCAGCACCTTGGTCGCAATGGTCTCCGTCAGGAGCCATTATGCGCAAGCGGCCTAGCCCGAGTCACCAGGCGGCTCTCCCCCGGGTTTTGGAACCGGGCTAAGGGGCTGGCGCTTGAGGAGGCGCAGTTGATGCTGCTCGCGCAGGAGGGCGTCTCTATCCGCATCTGGAGTCTCCGGAAGGCTAACCTTCTGTAGCGAGGCAGCCAGGAGGCGGTCAAGGAACTGGTTGCGCAGCCGCGTTGCCAGGTCCGAGAGTTGTTGCGCCGGGTCCGGGATCGCGCGCACATCGGCCGTGGCTTCGGTGATCAGGCTGCGCAACTCGGGGGTCTCGCACTCATCCAGGAAATGGGGCAGGCTCTGCCATGTTTTTTGGGCGTGCGCGGCCAGGCGCCGGGCGATGATCTGTTTCACCAGGGGATGCTGCAGCCACTCGGGATCAAGGTGCAGCGCGGCCCAGTCCAGGAGGTCGTCGTGGCGCAGGACGAGCTTCAGCAACCAGGATTCCTGCGGCAAGGGGGGCTGCGGACCGGGCGAGTCGGGCGCGGGCTCCTCGGGGGCTTCCGGCGTCCGGGGCTGTGCCCGCGATAGCTTCCGGAATTCGGCCCGGACGGCGTCGGGCGTCACACCCAGCCGCAGGGCGGTTCTTTGGGCGTACTTATCAATCAGGACAGTGCTGCCTGTTTTATGGACAGTCTCGGCCATGGCGCGCAGCACGGCGAGGCGGCCTTTATCGGTCGTGAGGTCGTTTGTGGCGCAGAGGCGCTTCAGGTAGTAGTCGAAGAAGCCCGCCGCCTGCTCGACGAGTTGCCTGAAGGCCGCGCCGCCGGAGGCCTTGATGAAGCTGTCGGGGTCATGCGGCGCCGGGACGACCGCGACCCGCACCGCCATGCCGGACGCCAGGAGGTGATCGAGCGATCGCACGGCGGCATTCTGGCCCGCTTCATCCGAGTCGAAGCACAGGACGACCTCCTCGACGTAGCGGCGGAGAATGCGGGCGTGGTCGGCGGTGAAAGCGGTTCCCTGGGGCGCAACGATGTTCTGCACCCCCGACATGAAGGCGGCGATCAGGTCGAGCTGTCCTTCGCAGACTACCGCATAGCCCGCCTCCAGGAGATGGCGCTTGGACTTGTCCAGGCCGAAGAAGACCTTGCTCTTTGTGAAGATCGGCGTTTCGGGCGAGTTCACGTACTTGGCGGTCTTCTCGTCGCCCGAGAGCACCCGACCGCTGAAGCCGACTACGCGGCCCTGCTCGTCGCAGATGGGGAACATGAGGCGCCCGCGGAACCGGTCGTAATAATGGTCGCTGCCTTCTTTGCGCAGGATGAGGCCGGCCTTCTCGACCAGGTCGGGCGGGTAGCCCTTGCTTTTGGCCCAGTTGACGGTGTCGTCCCAGACGTCGGGCGCGCAGCCCAGCCGGAAGAGCTTTACGGCTTCCTCGGACACGCCGCGCCGGGCGAGGTACTCCCGCGCGAGCTGGCCGGCGGCTTCATTGGCCAGGGCGCTCTGCCAGCGCTGGGCGATTTGCTCGTGCACCTGGAGCAACTGGTCCTTGATATGCCGCGACTGCTGCTCACCGGGGCTCTTTTCGTATTCGAGCGGTATCTTGGCGCGCTCGGCCAGCCGCCGCACCGCCTCGGGGAAATCAATGTTCTCGTATTCTTTGACGAAGGTGAAGACGTCCCCGCCCTTTTGGCAGCCGAAGCAATGGAAGATCTGAAGGTGCGGGCTGACGTTGAAACTGGGGGTCTTCTCTTTATGGAAAGGGCAGAGGGCGACGAAGTTGGCCCCGGCCCGTTTGAGCGGCAGGTACGAGCCGATGACGTCCACGATGTCGCTGGCAGCGCGGATTTGTTCCAGGGTCGCCGTCGAGAAAAGGCCGGCCATGGGGGGGAGCGTAATCGGGTTGGGCCTGGGTAATCAAATCCGAAGGCCGAGGCCGGAGCCTGCGAGCCCCATCAGGGATCTCCGAACTCCTTCTGATGGAATTCGTAATGCTGCGGTTCCGTTGGCTTGATGAGGAGGAAGCCCAGGTGCTGCTTGATCAAGGGCCCGGTGACCGATTTCTCGAACACCGTTTGCTGCACCGAATGGAGCGTGGGCCAGTAATCGCTGCCATAGTTGTCCTCGGTATACTTCTCCATCGCCTTCACCTCGGCGGGACTGAAATACCGGGCGTTGAGGAGCGCGAGGACCACCACCAGCATGCAGGCAAAGCGCACCAGGCCCGAGGCCATGCCCAGGTAATACTCTGCCTTCCCAAAGGCGTCGCTGCCCAGCAGCCAATGGCCGCAGTAGCGCCGGATCAAAGCAAAGAGGAGCAGGATCAGGACCCCCCCGGCAATGTAGGCCGAGAGATAGCGTCCCAACGGCCCAAACAGGCTCGTCCAGCCGCCAATCACCTGGCCCCCCAATGGGTACAGCGCGGCACAGCCGAACAGGATGGCCAGCCATTGGAGCAGGTGGACCAGTTCTTCCGACATGCCATGCTTGCGGCCACGGAAGATGCCGGCCGTCAGCACGAGCAACACCACCAAGTCGAACAAATTGATGGGCAGCTTGTCCAGGGCAAGGTTCATGCCGGCGCGCCGCCCTCGGGATTGGCTCTCTGAAGCATAACGTTTAGGCCATTTGGCAGCCATTTCTGTGCCAGAAACCGTCTCCCTGGGCGGGTCGCAGCCCCCGAGCCGGCGGCCTCGCCTGGGCCCGGTGAGACCTTGGTGAGTGCCCGGTGTGTCTCCCATGTGGGTCGACCCACATGGGAGACACACCGGGGACTCGAAAGGGCCTGACCAGGCCCAAACAGGGCAATCCACGGGCACCGGGAAGCGGATTGAAATCGCAAGAGTTTGCGCCCGAGCTACTTATTCCGCCTCCACCTTGGAATGGGCAGGAGCCCGCCCGACAGTGCGCCCGGCCCCGGCTTGAGTCCAATCATGGCATTGGGAGCCCTCGGAGCGCACCCAAGTGCTGGAGGCGCCCCGGAGTTGGAGGCCCCCTCAGAACGCGATTGTCTTGACTGCCCGGTGCTGTATAGTCGGCACATGGCCGTTGAAAACCGCATTGTCAAGGTGCAGAAACGCAATCGCGCGCTGGTGAAATTCGACGATGGCCGCATCCACCGCGCCATTCTGCACGCGGCGAAATCCGGGGGGGGCTTCGGGCAGGACCGGGTCCCGGGCATCAACGACGCGATCTTCGACGCGCAGGGGAGCGACGAGAAGATCGCCGCCTTTCTGGCGGATGCCGTGGTTGTGTGCCTTAACGCCGACCCGCACCACCTGATTGCGAACTTTCCGCCGACGATCGAGACGATCCAGGACGAGGTGCTGCACGCCCTGCGCAGCTATGGCTTTCAGCACACGGCGGACGCCTACGCTTGCTACCGCTGGGGCCGCCATTGGCTGCGCGAGGGCGCCATCGGCCCCGACAAGTTCGTCGGCAACGGCTACCCGCAGGACCAGATGCAAAAGACGCTGGCGTGGAACCGCGCGCACGGTTGCGACACCGTGGCCGGGCTGAACGAGATCGTCCGGAGCGGCAAGATCAAGCCGCTGGTCGAGGCCTCGCTGGCGCTCTACGAGCAGTCGCTGGACGAGGCCGCCGCGAAGGTCATGCGGCGGCTCAACGCGGGTGACAATCTGCGCATGATGTGGGTCAGCGGCCCCAGCTCGTCGGGCAAGACGACCACAACCGTGAAGCTGACCGAACGCCTGGAAAAGCAGGGCCTGCGCTTCCTGATGCTCAACCTGGACGATTACTTCTGGTCCCTGGTGGAGCATCCGACGGATTGGATCAACGACCGTAACTACGAGACCCCGGAGGCGCTGGACATCCAACTGCTCAACAGCCACCTCGGCGCGCTGCTCGAAGGCGAAGCCATCGAGAAGCCGGTCTATAGCTTCAAGGAAGGCCGCCGCACCGCCACCAAACGCATTAAGCTGGAGAATGACCAGGTCCTGCTGCTGGACTGCCTGCATGGGCTTTACCCGCCCATCACCGAAGGCATCCCGGCTTCGTCGCAATTCCGGCTCTACATCGAGACCCAGAACGTGCTCTACGAGGGCGACGGCAGCCCGAGGCAACTGACCCACTTCACCGATGTGCGCCTGCTGCGACGCATGCTGCGGGACGTCCAGCACCGCAATCACAGCCCGCTGCTCACGATCCTCCACTGGCACTACGTGCGAGCGGGGGAGCTGTTCAGCATCATCCCCCTGCGCGGCCTGGCCGACCATTCCGTCAACGGCGGCTTCCCCTTCGACCTGCCGGCGCTCAAGCCGTTCCTCTCCGGCCCCGGCGGGTATCTGCCGGCGCCGTCCGATTTCCAGCCTTACGTCGGCTTCCTGGACGCCCGCATCCGCTACGAACGCGTGCGCAAACTGCTGGAATCGGTTGAAGGCCTCAGCCGCGAGCAGGTCACCAAGTACGACATCATCCCTGGCGACACCGTGATCCGGGAGTTTGTCGGCGGGAGCACTATCAAGATTCCCCACAACGAGTAGAGTGAAGGGAGAGATATGAGAGCGTTCATCGCATTGTTCCTCGGGCTGATCATCGGCGCGGCGGTAGTGTGGTTTATCTTCACGAACCAGGGCTCGCCCCGGGTGAAGCAGGCGCAGGAGAAGGTGGAAGGCGCGGCGAAGTCTGCCGGCGGCGCGGTGGAGGACGAATTGCACAAGCTCAACCTGCGCCCCGAGACGATCAAAGACGAACTGGCCCGCACCGGGCAGGTCGTCCGCCGCAAGGCGCAGGAGGCCGGGAAGGCCATTGCCGATGCCACTGCCGATGCCCGCATCACCGCCGCCATCAAGGCCAAGCTCCTCGCCAGCCCGGAGCTATCGGCACTCAACATCTCCGTTAACACCACCGGCGGTGTGGTCACGCTCTCGGGGCACGTCGCTTCAGCGGACGACGTCGGCAAAGCCGTGCTGCTGGCCATGCAAACCGACGGCGTCAGCGAGGTCATCTCCACCATTCAGGTGCAGGCCAAGCGGTAGTCCGTCCGCAAGCCTGCCCCCCGCCGGAGCGCCAGAGGGCGAGGGAAGCCCTGAATACGGTCAGGGCGCCTGCTGCGTAGGGGCCTTGCCGGCGGCGCGCCGGGCGGCACGCTCAGCAGCCAGGCCCGCAGGGAGGAACGCGGTGTCGTGAGGACGTTTCAGCGCACGCGGGTCACTGCCGGGAGGCAGCGCGTGCTCATAAAACAGGAACAACGTGCGGCCCGCGAGGATGCAGTCGTTCTGCTTTAGCTTGGTCTCGCGGGCGCGGTGGCCGTCCACGGACGTGCCGTTCTGGGAGCCCAGGTCCTTCAGCATATAATGCTCGGCTTCCCTGTAGATCGTGAAATGACGGCGGGAAAGCGCCGCATCCGCCACCACCAGGTCTGCGGTGTCGTCGCGGCCGAGGGTCACGGGCTCAACGCCAATGTCCCAGCGCTCGGTGACTTCACCATCCTCACCCAGCAAACACAGTGTTGCCATACTCGCTTTCCGCAGCCCGTTCGAACCCGCCACGAAGCGGCCGGACAAGCTGCAATGAGATAGACGGGAACCGCCGGGAAAAGGTTACTCGCAGGGTAGGGACGCCTCGCCGAGGCGTCCGCGGCTGCCGGAATACGGACGCCTCGGCGAGGCGTCCCTACCGCGCGGTGCCCGCACGCACGCTGCTGCGGATCCGGCTCAGTCCGACAGGGCCGAAAACAGCGCCCGCAGCTCCTCCTCGACCTCCTCCGGGCAGGAAACGGTCTGAGCGATCTCCTCGCGCAGCAGGTCGCGATAATGCTGGCGCAGGCGGTGGACGGCCACCTTCACCGCCCCTTCGCTCATGTCCAGGTGAGCCCCAATCTCGGCGTACGGCACCGAGCGGCGCTCGCCGGTAATCGTGGTCTTGAGCTCGTTGAATACTCTCGCCTTGCCATCACGGGTGTACTCCTCCCGTAGGCGGGCCAGCACTTGTTCGAGCAACGCCAACGCCCAGCGGCGCTCAAAAAGCTTGTCCGCCGTGACACTCTCCGCCGGCTCCAGCCCGTAAGACGTCTCGGCGGATTGGACGTTAATTGGCACCAGGATGGGATGTGCTCCGCGCTTTTGCGCGCCTGCCTTGTCCCATTCGTTCGCCAGGAAGTGCTTGAGACAGACCAGGAGGAACGAGCGGAACTTCCCCTTGGTCCGATCCACCGCGCCCAGGTAATTCTTCTGGAGCATGCGGGCGAAGAACTCTTGCGTCAGGTCCTGCGCATCGTGCGGACTGTGGCCCTGCCGGCGGATAAACGAGTAGATCGGATGCCAGTACGTGCGGCAGAGTGTCTCCAGGGCATCCCGAGCGCACGCTGTCTGTCGCGACCCGGCGGCCAACACGACGCTCCAACGGGTCAGGGCGAACGCCCCGGCCCCGGGCACGGTTGAACTGGAATGATGCGCATCAGACGTCATGATGCGCCCATAGTCTCTGCCAAACGCCGGGACAGTCCAGCCAAGAGTTGCGGGCCAGCCAGGCAAATGGCGCTGTCCCCAACCGCTTTTCCTTTGCCCTGGAGAAGCGGATATCCTATGGTAACGGGCAAGCGGTCAATCTCAATTCGAGCTTAGTTATGTGCAGGGCTTCAGGTCTCTTAATACTCGGGAGCCTGCTGGCGGCGGGTCTGGCCACAGGCTGTAAACAGCACCACGCCGTCGGGGCGAATACTTCCGACCACTATTTTGCCACGCCATTCCAGGATGAATCGCAGTTCATCGTAGAGGCGATTGTCTCCGATCTGGCCGAGCAGGTCTCCTATGCCGCAGCCCACCGGCTGCCCGACAGCAAGGCTTTTTCGGTCACGGCGACGGAAAAGCCGGGCTCGCCGCCGGACGCCCCGGTGTATGACGTGCGTGTGAGGCTGTCGCCGGATCAGCGCGAGGTGAAGGCCGAACTCAGCACACGCGGCGGCATCTGGTCGCCGGAGGTTTACGGCCCGCTAACGAAGGAGCTGGCGCGGGCTGTCGGGCTGAAGCCGCCGCGGGCGGTCAAGCCGGATGACTCGGCGCTGGTATCCAAGCTCCTGGACAACACGGCGGAAACGATTGAGGCCCAGAACCAAGCTGTGTCGGCAGCGCTGGAAAAGGACTTTGCAAACCCGGATCTGCACGAGCAGGCGGCCCTCGTATTGGGGGCGTTCATGCTCCGCGAGAACTCAGGCGACTTCTATGAAATGCGCTCGCCGCTCTGCCGCCTCACGGCGCACCTGGCGATGGCCCGCTTCTTGCGCTCCGGCGCAGGCTATGACGTGAACGGGCGCATGGCGGAAGCCGTGCTGCTGACCCTCATCGGCGCCGAGACGCCGGCACTGGAGCGACTGAAGGCGATCGGGACGAACGCCGCCCCCATCGCCGCAATGGCTCGTGCATTGCAGGCGTTCAACACTCTCGACTACCGTCCCCTCGACGAGGCGACGAACCGGACATCCTTGGAGACCATGGCCTGGTTCACGGCCCGGGCGTACTGCACCAGCACCAGCGCGGCATGGGAGAAGCTCAGCGACGAGCAAAAGCAAAACATCGACATCGGCCGCATCGCCCACGCCTTTGGCTATTCGGTTGAGATCGGGCATGTGCTCCTGGAAACCTCCCTCCCGCTTGAACTGCAGGAGATCAACTCGGTGTACAGCCGTTCGCATGACAAGGAACTGGAGATGGGCCAGGTCGCGACAAACCTGAACGCCTTGCCCGAGCGGTGCTTCACCCAGGAAGGCACGACTGTGCGCGTGCGCGTGATTGGCTGGGGGCAATGGGCGGACTTTTTCCAGCGGCACCTCTGTCACGCCATCCAGCAGAACTTCCACTTCATGGACCACGTGTGGGGCGTGCCCGATGAGGCGAAGCGCTTCGCGACGCAGTGCGACACGAACTTCGGGGCGCTCCGGCTTTATCCCTTCGTCCGCCGGTTTAACTGCACGGATGTGGAGACCTACCATCAGTCGGTGGACGACGCGTTCAAGGTGACGGTTGCCACGCCGCACCTGGTGCCGTCGCGCTGCTGGAACGAACTCTGTTACAAGCCTCGCTTCGCGCCGCTCTACAGCCCCAATCCCAACCCTCATATCAATGAATGGCACCGCCACAATCCGCCGCCGGGGACGGTCTATGATCTGGGCCCACGCCTGATTCAACCCAGTCTGATCGCCCGCCCGGATGTGGTCGCGTTCATGGAGAGCCTCCAAAAGCTGGCGCCGCACGCCTGGGACATCGCGACGCAACTCGAGACTCGAAAATACCGGGGCCACCCGACTTATGAGCAGGCCATGGCTCTGTATGGCCCGTTTCTGCCCTACTCAGTGGGTGCGCTCTCTCAGGTGGCTCTAACCGTGACGAATGACTTCGGCAGGTATGAGAAACTCATGCTCCAGGCGGCGGCGCTGAATCCCCAGATGTATTATACCCTGGCCGACTACATGATAGACCAAAAGAAGGATGACAAGGGCGCCGCTTATCTCGAAAAGGCCTGCCAGACCGACCCGGACGCCGTCCGCGTCTCGAACCACTCCCGGTGGCGTGTGTGGTATTACCTGAAGAAGGGCCAGACGGAAAAGGCGCGCGAGATCGCCGACCAGGCCGCGGAGGTTTATTCGTGCGACGGGCTTGAGGCCAAAGGCAATTTCCTGGAAGCGACCACTAATTACGACGAGGCCTTCGAGTGGTTTGCCAAGATCGAGGAACGCTACAACAGGTCCTCTCCAGTGCTCTATTTCTGCCTGCGCCAAATGGGTCGGACCAATGACCAGCGCTACGCCGAAGAGGTAAAAAAGCGACTCAAGATATTATTCCCGAAAGGCATGGAAAAGGTCGCCCTGAACGATTTCCAGGGAGCACCCACGGACGGAGTATTGATCATGCAGGAGAACGAGCCCCTAAAAGCCGCCGGTCTAAAGAAGGGAGACGTGATCGTGGCGGTCTATGGGACGCGCGTACATCACATGGGGCAATACATTTACGCCCGCGAACTTCAGCACACGCCCGAGTTAAGCTTGATCGTTTGGCAGGGTGATGCCTACCGCGAGTTCAAACCCAGCCCGCCGCAGCACCGCTTTGGAGTTGAATTCGGAGATTACGTCGTCAAACGCCCCGGCACCGGGACGTAAGGAAATCCGCTACGCCGCGGGCGCGACGACGACTTCCAGGCTCCGCTCACGTAGCGCCTGCACCAAATCAGCCGGAGCCGCGCTGTCCGTGACCACCACATCGGCGCCCTCCAGGTCGCATAGCGGCAGAACCGACCGGCGGCCGAACTTGGTGTGGTCCAGGCAGAAGATGACGCGCTGCGAGGCATTGATCATCGCGCGCTGGATGTCTATCAGCAGCCCGTGCGAGTTGGTGATGCCCTCCAGCGTGATCCCGCCGGCGCTCATGACGGCCACGTCCGCGTGCATGCGCGTGAAGGCCTCGACCGCGCCCGGGCCGACCAGCACGCCCAGGCGCGGGTAAATCACCCCGCCCGAAACCATCACCTCGAGCCGGTTGGCGGAAGCGAACAGGTTCGCCACCGGGAGTGAGTTGGTAATGACCTGCGGCGTCTTGGGCTCCAGGTAGCGGGCGACGTGATACACCGTCGTGCCGGCATCCATGATCACCGTCTGGTTGGGCTGAATGAGCTCGGCGCAAGCGCGGCCGATGGCCTCCTTCTCCGCCAGTTGATGCGTGTCGCGCGCGGAGAAGGTAAACTCATCCGAGCGGGGGGTTACAATGCGCGCCCCACCATGCGTTCGCCGCATGCTCCCGCTCCCCTCCAGCACCGTCAGGTCCCGACGCACCGTCGAAGCCGAAGCCCCCACCCTGCGTGCAATCTCCTCAAGTGACGCAAATTCAACCTCTTGCAGATATTCAGCGATCCTATGCTGGCGCTCTTCTGGCTGCATCTGGATAGAATATGGAAGATAGTGAAAGATTCTGCAATATTTATTTTGACAACTTCGCCACAATCTGGCACAATTCGATCAAATATGGCAGCAGGCACCCCTACCTTGCACCGCGCCGTAGTCGAACACATGGTTCGGCAGGCCGTGTATCAACGGCTCGGCAGGCCGCTGCCGACGCTGGCGCGGGCGCCCAATCCGCTGGTGGTCAATGTGAGCGCCCGCCATTGCCATCTGACCCAGGCGGCGGTGGACGCGCTGTTTGGCAAAGGGCATCAACTCACCGTCCACAAGTGGCTCTACCAGGAAGGCCAGTTTGCCGCGAAGGAAACGCTCACGCTGATCGGTCCGCGCAGCCGGATCATTTCGAACCTCCGCATCCTGGGCCCCTGCCGCAACCTGAACCAGGTCGAGCTGGCCTATACGGACGGCATCGCGCTCGGGTTCGAGCTGCCGCTGCGCATTTCGGGCGACATCAAGGGCACGCTCGGCTGCATGCTGATGGGGCCCGCCGGTTTCTTTGAAATGACCGAAGGAGTGATCCGTGCGCTCAGGCACGTGCACATGGCGCCCGAAGATGCAGCCTTCTATGGCGTGAAAGCCGGCGACGCCTTGCGGTTGCAGATCGGCGGCCCGTGCGGCATCACGCTCGACCGGCTGCTGGCGCGCGTGGACAAGAACTTCAAGCTGGAGGTGCACATTGACACCGACGAGGGCAACGCCTGCAACCTGCAGCCCGGGACGCCTTGCGCCCTTTTAAAATGAGACCGCGGCCGTACATAACCCCTCTCCCGGCCTGCGGCCACCCTCTCCCCATCCGATGGGGAGAGGGATGGGGTGAGGGGCTGTTTTCAACACGCAATAATAAACAACCAAGCAATATATGAGCGAAGCATTAGGCATGATCGAAACCAAGGGTTACGTCGGCACCGTCGAGGCGAGCGATGCCATGGTCAAAGCGGCCAACGTACACCTCGTCAAAACCATCCCTATCGGCGGCGGCCTTATCACCATCCTGTGCAGGGGCGACGTCGGCAGCGTGAAGGCCGCGGTGGATGCCGGGTCCAAGGCCGCCTCCAAGGTCGGCGAGCTGGTCAGCTCCCACATCATCGCGCGCCCGCATGAGGACTTGCTGAAGTCCTTTTTGGGCGAGGCGCCGGCAAAGCCCAACTCGAAGTAACCCTCAACCCTCAACGTTCAACACTCAACGATTCTATGGCACAACCAGCAATTGGAATGATCGAGTGCAAGGGCCTGTGCGCCCTGCTCGAGGCCTGTGACGCCGCCCTCAAAGCGGCCAGCGTGACGCTCGTCGGCTGGGAAAAGATCGGCAGCGGCTACGTTACCGGCTTTTTCCGCGGCGACGTCGCCGCCGTGAAAGCCGCCACGGATGCCGGCGCATCGGCCGCCTCCCAGGTCGGCCAGGTCATCAGCGTCCACGTCATCCCGCGCCCGCACGACAGTCTGCCGGGCCTGGGGAAATGGCTCCAGTAAGTGCGGAGTGCGGAACGCGGAGTGCGGAATGAGGCACTTCGCCGCTCGACCTTAACACCCCGCGCCTGATGAAGATACTCGTCGCCAATCTCGGCTCGACTTCGCTCAAGTGGCGCCTGTTCGATTTCTCGAACGGGCAGGAACGCCTCCTGCACAAGGGCGGCTTCGAGCGCGTGACCGATTACCCGAAGGCCATCGGCGACTGCCTCCTCCAGCTTCAGGCGGCCGGCCACATTCAAAGCGAGCGCGACCTCGCCGCGGTGGGCTTTAAGACGATCATGGCGCGCGGCATCAATGGCTGCGTGCGGCTTGACGAGAACGTGGTGAAGGCGATGGAGGCCTACTGCTGCATAGCACCGGCGCATAATCCCCCCTATATCACCGGCATCCGGCTCTTCGCTCAACGCATGCCGGCCACCCCGCTCGTGGGCCTTTTCGAGACCGCCTTTTACCAATGGATGCCTGAGGCCGCTGTGCGCTACGCCGTGCCGCAAGCCTGGCACGAGCTGGGCGTGCGGCGCTGGGGCTTCCACGGCGCGAGCCACAAGTTCATCGCCGAGCGCTCCGCAGAACTGCTGGGGCGCGAGGACGTCGCCGAGCGCGCCCGGCGCCTCTACGTGGACGGCGGCGCGAGCCCGGTGCGCCAGCCCCATCTGCGAGTCATCTCGTGCCACCTGGGCGGCAGTTCGTCCATCACGGGCATCCTAAACGGCGTCGCGATGGGCACCAGCATGGGCCTCAGCCCGCAATCCGGCCTGCCCCAGAACAACCGCGTCGGCGACCTCGACTCCTTCGCGCTCGCGTTCCTGATGCGCTCGACCGGCCTCACACTCGATGACGCCGAAAAGCTCCTATGCAAGGAATCCGGCCTGCGGGCGCTCTCCGGCGGGTTCAACGACATTCGCGACCTCCTGGCCCAGTCCGCCCAGGGCAACGCCCGCGCGCAATTGGCGCTGGACGTCTTCGTGCAGCAGGCACGGCACTGGATCGGCTCACTCTTTCTCCAGCTTAACGGCGCCGACGCGCTGGTCTTCACGGCCGGCATCGGCGAAAACCAGCCAGCCATTCGCCGCGCCATTTGCGACAACACTTCCGAGCTGGGCATCGTGCTCGACCTGGACAAGAGCAGCGCCTCCATCGCCACCGAAACCGTCATCAGTGCGCCCGGCTCCCGGGTGCGGATCATGGTTATTCCAACCAATGAAGAGCTGGTCGTGGCCCGCGAAGTAAAGCGCTTCCTAGACAAGTCGCGCCACGCGCAGGCGCCTGCCTCAGACCTGACCGCCGGCACCGGGACACGCGCGGAAATAGCCAATAGGCAATCGCCAATAGCCAATCACGCAGCGTCAAAGGCCCGTCCTAAATCTCAAAGCCCTAGAACAAAGCAGCACTCGTAAATCGTAAATCGTAAATCGTAAATCCAAACAAAGTATGACTCCCCAAGCTATAGGACTCATTGAAACGCGCGGCCTGGTCGCGCTCGTCGAGGGCACCGACGCCATGCTCAAAGCCGCCAACGTCGAACTGGCCGGCCCGATGACGCAGGTTGGCAACGCCCTGGTCACCTCGGTGGTCGTGGGCGATGTCGCCGCGGTGAAGGCTGCCACCGATGCCGGCGCCCAAGCCATCAAGGCCATCAAGGGCGAACTGGTCAGCGTGCACGTCATCGCCCGCCCGCACATGGACGTCGAGTTCGTGCTGCCGAAGAAGCCGGCGGCCAGGTAAGTGCGGAGCGGATGGTGCGGCGTGCGGAATGACCGCGCCCGCTCCGTTCCACGTAACACGCAGCACGCAGCACGTTCAACGCATCACCTTTCACGCCTATGTTCCTCGCGCGAGTTGAAGGTTCGGTCGTGGCCACCAAGAAGGACGCCTCCATGAGCGGCCGCAAGCTGCTGGTGCTGCGCCCGCAACTGGTGGACGACAAAGACCCCACAAAGTTCCGTCCCGGCGCCAATACCATCGTGGCCGTGGACAGCGTGGGCGCGGGCATTGGCGAGTTGGTCCTGTTCTGTCAGGGCAGCTCAGCCCGCCTCGCGCCCAATCTCAAGGACGCGCCCGTGGATGCCGTCGTTATTGGCATCGTGGACAGCGTGGACGTGCTCGGGAAGCAGATCTACAACGCGCGAACCTAGCTGCCAACGCCATGAGCGCCACGCTTAAAGCCGACCCGTCCGATGCGTCGGATCAGTCCGCTCCACATCTCCCGCCCAACTCCCTGTAACTGCCCTCTATGAGCGCCATCAATGAAGCCCTGATTCGTGATGTGGTCTCCGAAGTCCTTGGCCGCCTTGGCCAGGCGCCGGCGACCGCCACGCGTTCCGCTGCCCCGCAGCCAGAAACCTGCGCCTGCCGCCACAACGGCCATTCCTCCGGTTCCGCCGGGCTCGGCCACGGCAAGCACGGCGTCTTCCAGGATGCGAACGAAGCCTGCGCCGCCGCCCAGGCGGGCTTCTTCCAGCTCAGGGACAGGGGCGTCGCCGCCCGCGCCAAAGTGGTCGAGATCATCAAGGCCCTTGCTGAAGCCAACGCCGTCGAGTGGGGCCGCATCGAGCTGGAAGAGACGAAGATCGGTCGCCTCGACCATAAGATCGAGAAGCTGAAGATCATCAAGCTGGTGCCCGGCGTTGAGTGGCTGAACCCTTATGGCCGCAGTGGCGACCACGGCATCACGCTCGAAGAATACACGCCGTTTGGCGTCGTCGGCGCGATCACGCCTTCAACGCATTCCGTGCCCACGCTCAGCGGCAACATCATCAATATCGTCGCCGCCGGCAACGCCGTCGTTTTCAACGCGCACCCCTCGGCAGCGAAATGCGCGGCATTAGCCGTCCGCGCCTACAACCAGGCCATCACGCGGGAAACCGGGATCGAGAACCTGATCACGATCGTCGAGCAGCCCACCCTCGAGTCCTTCAAAGCCATCTGCGTCCACGAGGCCGTGCGCCTGCTCTGCGTCACGGGCGGCCCGGGCGTCGTGAAGGCGGCGATGCAGACCGGCAAGCGTGCCATTTGCGCCGGCCCCGGCAACCCGCCCGTCCTCGTGGACGACACCGCCTGCATGAAGCGCGCCGCCAAAGCGATTATCCAGGGCGCCGCGTACGACAACAACCTCCTTTGCATTGGCGAAAAGGAAGTCTTCGCGCTGGAATCCATAGCTGACAAGCTCATGGCCGAAATGGAGAAAGCCGGCGCGGTGCGGCTCAATCCTTCTCAGCTCGACCGCCTGAGCAAGGAAGCGTTCACATTCAAAGAGGGCCACGGGGCGGGCTGCCCCGAACCGGTCATCAACAAGGCGCTGATCGGCAAGGACGCCACAGTGCTCGCCAAAGCCGCCGGCGTCAGCGTGCCGGACAAGACCGAGCTGCTCTTCGCGGAGACCGACAAAGACCACGTGTTCGTGAAGGAAGAGCAGATGATGCCCTTCCTCCCCATCGTGCGGGTCAAGAGCGTTGAGGAAGGCATCGAAGCCTCCCTCGTTGCCGAGCATAACTACAAGCATACATCGATCATTCACTCGCACGACGTCGAGCACATGACGGCGATGGCGCGCGCGCTCGATACCACCTTGTTCATCAAGAACGGCCCGTCCATGTGCGGCCTCGGCCTCGGCGGCGAGGGTTACCTGAGCTACTCGATTGCCACGCCCACCGGCGAGGGCGTCACCAACCCGCGCACGTTCACCCGCACCCGCCGCTGCGTCATGGTGGACAACCTGCGCATTTACTAGCCATGTTCCTCGCCCGCGTTGAAGGCAACCTGACCGCAACACGCAAGCACCCAAGCCTGGCGGGCTGGCGCCTCATCATCTGCCAGCCCATCAGCCAGGACGGCGCGCCCGAAGGCGTGCCGCAGGTGGCCATTGACCCGCATGGCGCCGCCATGCATGAACGCGTCCTCATCTCCTCCGACGGCATGGCGGCCCGCAAAGCCGTCGGCGACGAACATAGCCCCGCCCGGTGGATGATCGTCGGCATCGTGGACGAGCAGGAGGGCGCATGAGGCTCGGCGCCGCCATAGGCCGGGTCACTCTGAGCAAGACCGTCCCCGCGCTCGTCGGCGCCCGCTGGCTCATCGTCAGCCCCTTCACCCGCGAACACTTCCAGCAAGGCACCATGCCGCCCACCGGCTTGAGCAAAGAACCCACGCTCGTCGTGTACGATGACCTGGGCGGCGGGGTAGGCCAGACCATCGGTTTCGTGGAGGGCCGCGAAGCCGCAGCCCCATTCGAACAGCCCACCCCGGTGGACGCCATCAATGCCGCCCTGGTGGACGAGATCTTCTACAATCCCCTCAAGCCATGAGACAGATCATCAGCGTCAGAGACCTGGAAGAGATGCTGCGCAACGGCAAGGATCTGCGCGCCCTGGATGGCGACGTGCTGCTCACGCCTTCCGCGCGCGACTTCCTGCGCGAACTCGACAACAACGGCAATCAGCGGGTGCAGGCAGCCGGCGCGGCGCGGCCATCCGAGCCCGCCCGGCCTGTGACCGCCCGCAGCTCGAAAGCCGAGATCGAAGCATTCCTGAACGCGCCGCACATCCATGACCTGAAGCTGCAGATCTGCGATATCGGCCGCCGCCTCTGGCAACGCGCTTACGTGGACGGCAATGGCGGGAACATCGCTATCCGCGTAGGCGAGGACCTCGTACTCTGCACGCCTACCCTCGTCTCAAAGGGCTTCATGAAGCCCGAAGACATGTGCCTGGTGGACCTGGAAGGCAACCAACTGGCAGGCGCGAAGAAGCGCACCAGCGAGATTCTCATGCACCTGCAGATGATGAAGCGCCAGCCGCGCGCGGTCGCCTCGGTGCATTGCCATCCGCCCTACGCCACGGCCTTCGCCGTAGCCGGCGTCGAGCCGCCCACGTGCATGATCCCCGAGTTCGAGGTCTTTGCCTCCGTGGCCATAGCTCCTTACCGCACACCCGGCACGCCGGAGATGGGGCAGCTCGTCGCCGACCTGGTGGACAAGCACAATACCATCCTCATGGCCAACCACGGCGTGGTCGCGTGGAGCCACAACAATGTCGAGGACGCCTACTTCAAGATGGAAATCCTCGAGGCCTACTGCCGCACGGTACTGGTCGCTTCGCAGCTAGGTAAACCGGTGCAGACCATGACCTCCGCCCAGCTCCAGGACCTGCTCAAGATCAAACAGAACCTGGGTATCCCCGACCCGCGCTTCGGCCTGAAAGAATGCGAGCTGTGCGACAACGCCGAATGGCGGCCCGGGGTGACCTGTGCCGTGCCGGATCGCGCGGGTGCTCCGGGCAGTGCCGCGGCCGCGCCGGACCCGGAGGCCGAGGCACTGGTGCAGGCCATTACCGACCAGATTATGGCGGGCGCGAAGTGAGCGCAGCCGGAGTATTGATCATGTGCGGGAGCACATACCCGGTCTCCTTGAGAACACCAGTCCCAATGGCGAATCAGGTCGCCACGATTGCTGGTGCTTTCGTGCGGGGAAACCTGCCGTGCACGACATCGTCCACCCAGATGTCCTCGTCGAGCTCCTCCCAGCGAAGCGCGCGGCCCTGCAGCCGAATCTGCGCCTTCTCCAATAAACCCTGTGGCGCATTGGCAAGCAGCGGGTACTTGGTAGCGGGAAAGCTCAGCAATCTCTGGTCGGTCAACTCCAGCCAGATGCGACGCCCCTCCACCCAGCAGCGAAGGGCTTGGGCAGCAGGCGCAGCGCTATTGTCCATGGATTCGAATATAGGCATCCAGCAGCTTTTGGCAATGTTCCTCGACCAGCCTTTGGATATCCCGCAGCTCTGCCGGGCTGTATCCGTAATTGGCAGCCAGCGCAATCGGCCTGAGCCAGAACTTGGCTTCCATGTCATCCCTCGCGACGTGGATGTGGGGAGGCTCGTCACCTTCCCGGCTGTAAAAATGGAACCGATACGGCCCAACCCGCAACACTGTAGGCATCGCCGCATTGTTAGCGCCACACGCATGCTGTCAATGCGGAAGCCGCACACGCGCCGATACTTCCAATCGATGAGCTTTCGCACCCCCACATGAAAACTCTCGACACCAAGCTGGCCGAAGTTAAAGCCAACCCTTCCTCCCGCGCGTTCATCATTGCCGACGCCAAAGACGCGGACATGGCATTCGGCGTCCGGGCTCCCGGGCCACGCTCTTACCTCTCTCTCCGCGGCGAACGGCCTGCCCGATTTTCACCGGAAGTGTGGACCCGCGAAGAGTACGGCTACCGCAACCTGCCCGAGTTCCTGGACATCATCCGAGAGGTCGTGCACCAGGGGCTGATCGATATCATGCTCATGTCGGCCTACGTGAATGAGCAGCTCACGATCAAAGAGGGGCTATTCCGCAACTCGCAGGTCACCCCGGCGGCGCGCGCCAACGACGCGACCGACGTCTGGGCCGTCCGCCACGGCTGCTATACGCGCGAGCCGGCCCAGCCATTCCGCACCGCTACCATTGACCAGATTCAATGCGGGAAGATCGAGTGCGACCGCACCACGGA
>DATKNZ010000418.1:0-9118 GCA_035541055.1 Candidatus Acidiferrum sp.
TCGGTTGGTGATCCGCAAGTGAAGCTGCCCCACGGTGTCCACCCACAGGTTGTTCGTGCTGTCGGAGAAATAGTTCGGTCCAGGCCCAACCGTCCCCGTGCTTGATTTGACCCACCAGTCGTAACCGGAGAAGCTGACCCATCGCACGGCCGGGTAGGGCCGCGTCACGATCACGCTGGCCAGCGCCTGCGCATAGATGTTCGTGGACAGAACGGCGGCGCCCTGCACGCACGGCAGGCTGTAGTTCGTGCTGACCAGCAGGGCGGCAATGCGCGTCGCCAATTGGTCCGAGCCCCCCGTCGTCACGTCTGCCGTCCAACTGCCATCCGGCTGAACCGTGGTCAGCGGCTGGGCGCATGTGGGCTTGGTCACCCACCCGTAGCCGGGCACATAAATGAAAACGGCGACCGCCACAGCGGCGGGGTTGGTCCCATACACCAGCCCGTTCACGTCTTGGGCGGTGTTGTAGGCAGGCAGGTTCGTGATCAGGATTCCAGGCACGGCCAAGCCCGCTTTGGCCGTCAGCCAAACGAGGCCCAGCGCCAGCCATTTACAGAACGCTCTCATCACAACCACCACAGCAGTCGATCACGAGCATACTCGCCGGCGAAGGAAAGACAACCTCAGGCTGAGCCTTGCCCGGTTTGACTTGGAGAAGCACCCAGGAGCCTGGGTTCAACGCCAACGCACGCACGCTACGACGCTTCCCTGAATTCGTTTCACGGAGGTAGTGGCGCGGTCAGCGAAGTGATATTGGCCGGGCGGACTTTCGGTTAGGGGACCGAGGACGGTCCAGTCGGCATTCACGAGGTCGGGGGTTCGAACCCCCTCGGTTCCACCATCCGGCCCAGGGAGACCATGCATCGGGGCATTCAGAACGTCCTCTACACCCCGCTCCTGCGTGGTCACTAAGCGTGTCGCTTCTTTCATAGCACCTCAGCCAACGATTCCGAGGCATCTGCGGTTCGGCCGGAGAGGGCAGCCGAAAGGGGATTGAGGATGCCAGCAGGGTGCGTTTCCCCAAGATCACCCCGCTCGCGCGAGCCTGGGAGCTGACGGTGTATGCCTTTCCTCATACCCACTTCCCGGAGCGGATCGTTGCCTGATCCGGCGAGCCAACCGCTCGCGGAACCGACATGCTGAAACCGTAGTGATTATCCCTTGCCTCACGTCGAGCGCAACCATGATTTCTGAAACCGATGCACTGCACGCGAACAATCCCTCGCCAGGCTACTTCAGGCGCCCGTGCCGTGAATGCTTGACAACCATTCGGGGTTTGAGCTACCAAGCCTGTGTATGGAAACGAACGCAAGCGTCAATTATCGAGCCTGGGGAGCAGACAACATCGCCTACGGGCCGGTGGAGTTGCCCGGCCTGGTGACTTGGATCAAGCAAGGCAAAGTGACGGCCAATAGCTGGGTGTTCAGGGAAAAGGATGCCAACTGGTCGCGCGCGGCAGATCTGACGGAGCTCAAGGTCCTGTTCAAGTCCAAGCTCCCGCCGAGCGCCGTCGCCGCCGCCGACGCGGCCGGCATCCAGCCAGGCTCACTGCGCCGCATCAAGATGCTGGCCGACGTGGACGAGCGGTTGCTGGCCTCGCTGCTGACCTATCTGGAGGTGGTGAAGGTGCCACCCTTTGGGACCGTGGTGAGCAAGGGCGAACATGGCGACGCCTTGTTCATGGTGCTGGAAGGGGAGGTGCGCGCGCGGGTGATGATTGATGGTCAGGAAACGACGCTGGCTACCTTGGGCGTAGGAGAATGCTTTGGGGAACTGGCGGTTGTGGATCAGGGGCCGCGCTCCGCCGATGTGATTGCCAATCAGCCGACCGTTCTGATCAAGGTGTCTGCGGCAGCCTTGAAGAAGATGTTCACGGAAGCGCCGGCGCTGGCCGCGCCTTTCATGCTCGCGCTGACCCGGGTGATCACGCAGCGGGTGCGGGTGCTGACCAAGCGCTACGAGGACTCGATCCACTTCTCGCGGACGGCTGGAGCGGCCGGAGCGTAGGAATAGGCTCCGGCGAGAGAGGGGCAGCGCCTTTAGCTTCGGGCAAGCACCACCCAAATCGCGAGGCAGATCAGGTGCATGCTCTGGTCGAGCCAGAGCGCGATGGACCCGACCTCCGGCGCCTGGCTGCATTTCTTGAAGTTGCGAATCCACCAGGCCACTGGTGCGCGGGTGTCTTGCAACATGTGGATGAATCCCAGCACCAGCCCAGCCTGCCAGCCCAGGGCCAACCCAAGACACCCGGCGTGGATGGCGCCGTGAGTCCAGGCGGCCGGATGCCGCAGGCTCGTCTTGTTCCGCGCCATCCAGTCGTTTTGCAGAACCCAGTCCGCCGCCAGGTGCGCAACCAGGCCGCGCTCGAAGAGCGTGAGGTTCATATTCTTGACGCTGCTTGCACCTTCAGCCGAGCCGCCTCTTGTTGCACCCACACTTTAAGCTCGGGAGAAAGGGACGTGAACCGGATCCGGGTTTGGCCGGATGCGCCAGTCACGGCGCCTATTACTTTAGCGTAGATTTCACCGCCCGGGTTTGCTCCCGGCACGGGCCTGAGCTCAATCTTGAGATTGCTCAGCGACGCGAGCGCCAGCTCGGTTTGGATGCCGGCCTCGGATTCCGACAGCGCCGCCAGCCGCCCTTCATGTACCGTGCGCCCGAGGAACTTCTCCTCCAGCACACTGAAATGAATGGGCAGCGGCGACAGGAGCGGGCGCAGGGCCCCGGACCTCACCGGGAGCGAGAGATTGAAGGGCTCGCCGATGCCGCCGACTTCATATAACTGCAGGCTGCGCGTCGCCCCTTTGGGCTCGACCTGGAACTGCCCAAGCGTTCGCAAGGGCGACTTGATCGCCTCGCGCGTGGACTCGGAGATCAAAAGCTGGCCGCCCGTGGTAAAGGACTCAATGCGTCCGGCGAGGTTTACGTTGGAGCCGACCGCGGCGTATTTCGTCCGGCGCAACGAGCCGATGTTGCCGACGATCACCCGGCCGGTGTGGATGCCGATGCCCATTTCGAGCTCGGCAGCGCCTTTGGCGTTTAGACGCTGATTGACTTCCGCCATGGCGAGTTGCATGGCCAGCCCGCAGGCGACGGCTTTCGCGGCATGGTCCTGGTTAGGCAACGGGGCGCCAAAGATGACCAGGATTGCATCTCCGATGATCTCATCAATCGTGCCCTCGTACCGGCTGATGACGTCCACCATCGCTTCGAGGTAGAGGTTCAGGAACTCAATAACCTCATGGGGAGCGAGCCGGGCTGCCAGGGCCGTGAAGCCGCGCAGGTCGGACATCAGGATGGTGACTTCGCGTTCTTCCCCGCCCAGGTCGAGGCCTTCGGGCGATTGCAGAATGCTGGCCGCCACCTCTTCGGACACGTAACGGCCGAAGGCGCGGCGCACGAGTTCGTGCGCGCGGGCGAGCTCCGCGTTCTTGCCCGCGAGGCTGCGCCGCAGTTCATCAATTGTCAGATGCGTCTGTACCCGTGCCAGCAGTTCGTGGGCATTGAACGGCTTCGCGACGTAATCCACCGCCCCCAACTCGAATCCCTGGACGAGGTCGGCCGTCTCGGTCTTCGCCGTTAGAAAGATGACCGGGATCTGGCGCCATTGCTCGGCGGCTTTGAGCCGTCGGCAGGTCTCGAACCCGTCCATCTCCGGCATCATCACATCCAGGAGAATCAAGTCGGGCTGGATGCGGGCGACCACTTCCAGCGCCTGCTTGCCGTTCGTGGCGACGCTGATCTGGTAGCCCTTCTCCTTAAGGATGGCAGACAGCGCCTGGATGTTGGCCGGGGTGTCGTCCACCACTAAAAGGCGGTTGTTCATGTTAGCCTAGCGGCCAGCCCCTGCAGTCAAAGGTTGCATCCAGACCTTGAGTTCCGGCGAGACCGCTGTAAACCGGATGCGGGTCTGGTCGGCGGAGCCAGCCACGGCGCCGATCACCTTGGCGTAAATTTCACCCCCGGGATTTGCCCCCGGCACCGGCTTGAGGTCGATTTTGAGATTGCTGAGCGGCAGGAGCAACAGCTCGCATTCCATTCCGGCCTCAGATTCGGAGAGCGCCGCCAGCCGCCCTTGATGGACCGTGCGCCCGAGGAACTTCTCCTCCAACACCGTGAAGGAGATGGGCAGCGGCTGCGGCAGCGGAGCGAGGGCCTCACACCTCAAGGGCAGCGACAAGTTGAAGGGCTCGCCGATGCCGCCCACTTCGTACAACTGCAAACTGCGCGCCGCCCCTTTGGGCTCGACCTTGAACTGCCCGAGCGTCTGCAGCGGCGTCTGGATCTGCTCGCGCGTGTTCTCGGAGATCAGGAGCTGGCCACCGGTGGTGAAGGATTCAATGCGCCCGGCCAGGTTCACGTTCGAGCCGACCGCCGCGTATTTCGACCGGCGCAGCGAGCCAATGTTGCCGACGATGACCCGGCCGGTGTGGATGCCGATGCCCATCGCCAGTTCGGGGGCGCCCTGGCCGGCCAGACGCCGATTCACCTCCGGCATGGCAAGCTGCATGGCCAGGCCGCAGGCGACGGCTTTGGACGCATGCCCCTCACAGGGCATCGGCGCGCCAAAGAGCACCAGGATGGCGTCGCCGATGATCTCATCGATTGTGCCCTGGTAGCGGGTGATCACCTCCACCATGCTCTCGAGGTAAAGATTGAGGCAGGCGATCACCTCCTGCGGCGTCAGCCGCGCGGCCATCGCGGTGAATCCGCGCAGGTCGGACATAAGAAGGGTCACCTCGCGCTCCTCCCCGCCGAGCTTGAGCCCGTCGGGCGCGTCGAGCAACGCCTCCACCACTTCGTCGCTGGTGTAGCGGCCGAAGGTCTTGCGGATGAACTGATTGCGCCGCTCAAGCTCCTGGTACGATTCCTTGAGCTGGCGCGTCATGCTGTTGAAGGCGGTGGAGAAGTCCCCCATGAAGTCCACCGTCTGTTCCAGGTCGCCTCCAGCGATCTGCTGCGTCTTCCAGGTCAGGTGCTTCAGGTTCGACTGGAGCGCCTTGAGCGCCTGGGCCGCGGCCATGTTGCCCAACTGGGGGCGGATCTCCAGGTCGCCCCGCGCAACCTTTTCCAGGGCCTCGGCGACGGGGGCGAACTCGCAAAGGAAGCGATTGACGTAGGTGATGAGCTGGCGGATTTCGTTGTCCGGCAGATCGTCCGGCACGGCAATGGGCGCAGGGACCTTCCCCGTGCGGAGGTCATAGAACACCGAAGTGATGGAATCGACGAGCGACTCGTCAACGGAGATCATCGTCCGGCTTCACTTGGGCACCACGGTGAACCGGCAGGTCCGGGCCCCCGAGCCCCAGCAGTCCACTTCCTTCACCTGGTAATCCTTCCCCGAGTAGGCCAGCAGCAATCCCGCAATGAATCCCTCGTCGTAGGTGCAGATTTGCTCGGAGCAGACAGGAATGCCCGAGCAATCGAGGTCTTCGTCCACCGTTATCACGAAGGAGCCTTTCTGAGCGTCGGTGGACTCGACCCGGAAGATGCCAATGGCGAGGTCTTTCATCGTCTTCTGGATATCGGCGAAGAAGAGGTTCAAGTCCTCCTTGGCGGTGAGGATGTGCTTGTAGTACTCCTGGCCGGCCTTCTTGCCGGCTTCGAAGAAGGCCCTGTCGGCCTTCTCGACTCCGAAGTCGCGGATGAGGACATCGCGCAGGGTAAACTGCATGAGGCGATAGACGGCTACGTGAGTCATGGGGCCGAGGTTAGGGCGCCCTTCCTTAAGGTCCCCCAACATGCTCCAGTCGAATTGGCTTTCGTTTCGCGCTTCTTTAAACATGAGTCCCGGTCCTTTCTTCCAGGAGCAGCAACGCTGAATTGTTGGTTAAGCTGTCTCGCAGAGCCGCACCTGGTTGACGCTGCGCGGGTGCGGCGGAATGGGTTGATGTCTCACTCATTCTGGCCAGAGGGTCTTTGGACTGGCTGGTGTTGTCAACCTGCCGGTTTGGCGGATTCTGGCGATCGGCGGATATGCGAACATTCCTGGAAGCTAACCGGGGGGCGTGGGAAACGGGATTGGGCTCGGAACAGGGCCTATTCTAGGAACTTCCCGGTCCAATTTGCATCCTCGGCCTGAAATCCACTGCCGAGGGCAACGGTTGCAATCTGAAGGCCTTTAAGCCGGAATTGGCGGAAAAAGCGCTATTACTGGGGGTGCGTTGGGAAGATTTGCCCCTATAGGTGGTGTACTGCGGCCGGTCCGATTTCCAATGCCCAAAACCAGCCCCCAAACCCCGGCGGGGCGCTTTGGCCCAGCCCGGCGAGCGCTCCGGTCTGGCACGAACCTTTTCTGCTGTCGGCTACGGAAAGCAGCGCCTTCTACCGCCTGCTTCAAAGCCGTGGCGGCAGTTGCGTCCTGGGCAGTGTGTTCGCCCAAGAGGCCACGGGTTCGGCGGGAAATGGTAATGCTGGTTGACCATGTCCCAATCCACTTGGTCCAGGCGGGCGAGGTCGGCGAACCAATTAGTGAAGGCGGCGATCCCGTGGCCATCGGAAGAGGATAGGGTGCAGTAGGGGGATGTGGGGTTATGGCGGCGGCACAGACGCTGCCAATCTCGTGTTGGCTAGTGGGGGGAGTCCGTTAAGGCGCGAACAGCGCCCTGAGCGTTAGCGGCGCGAACGGTTTGACCGGAACGGCGACCTTCGCGCCATGGTCCTCCAGTTTACGCGCGTCGGTTTCCACCAGGTTACAGGTGAACACATCTCCCGCTGGGCTGGGCAGCGTGAGCCTGGCCGTGCCGCCTTTGCCCGAGAAGTCGCAAAGGCGGAAGATGAACCCCCGGTTGTCCTCCGCTTGCTTGATAGCCGTGAGCGGCAAGCCAACCGGCCCGACTTTGACCAGCGATTTGGCCGGGGACGAGAATAGCGGTTTGTCCGCGCCTGGGCCGCGCCCGGCTACCGGCGGGCAAAACATGTCCCACCCTTTGACGACTGCATCCTGCTTGGAAAACCTGCCGGCGCGCGAGGTCAGCGAGTAGCGGAACACAAACCTGCCGCCCTGCTCGGCTTTGTAGTTGGTGTGCCAGTAGTTGTTCATCAGGTAGGCAAAGACGTGCCCGCGCTCGATGGTGAGCCGGCGCGGCCAGGTTGAGGCGGTCATCCCGCCAATGGTGAAGAGCGGCGCATCCAGCGGCGACAGCTCGACCGTGGCCTTGCCGTCGGAAACGGCCAGCCAACGCTGCACCGAATACCAATCGCGGCAGGCGGAGCTGTGCTGGTCCCGAAGCGGCTCGGTAATGGCGTCCGGGTATTCGAGCCACAGCCCCCCTTTGCGCGCGTCCAACGCGAAGGGGAACGCCAGATAGACGGCTTCCTTGCGGGTCGTTTCCTCTTTGTCCAATTCGTAGATCAGATCCAGTTGCTTGAGTCCGTGATACAGCCGGGCGCGGAGAGTGATCCTGGGGAAACGTTCGGCAGTCGCTGTGCCGGCTAGCTCACCGAACACCGGGCCGACGGTCGATTGGATGCCGGTCCCGGTCTGGCGATGATACTCAAATTTGGGTGCCGGCAGCCGCGCCAGGTCGGAGTGAATGGCATAGGTGCCTTCGCCGCCGGTGACATAGATCAACTCACCCAGGGCATACTCGCTGTTGGTATCCACCAGTTCGCGCTTCGCTTCCTTGTCGTAAATGGACTGGATGCCGCTGGTTTTAGGATTGAAGGCAATGCGGTAGAATTCATTCTCCATCTGGTTGCCGCAGATTTGAACCTCGTTGGGCGCCGGCCTGGTTAAGGCCGCCTGGCGATAGGCGCGGTAGCCGATCGAGGGGAGATTGTCGGCGACAAAGCAGCTTCCTCCCTCGGACAACGGCTGGCACGGGAGGACGCGCTTAGTTTCGGCGTCCTGAACGGCGCCGGCGCTATCCGTGGTCACCAGGGCCTTGCGGCGCGGCCAGGCCAATTGGTTGAACACGACCAGGTCCGACGCGGGAGTCATCGCCGCCAATCCGGCCAGGCCGGAAGCCAGCAGGGCGCGCGATTCCGAGTCGGCCTGGCGGGCGAAGCCGCCCTTGACCTCCCACTGCTTGAGGGTTTGCTCGCTTTTGGGCTCGTTAATGCTGCCGGCGGCGCCCCAGGTATGTTCGTTGTAAAGCAGGATGTTGTCCCAAACGGCGTCGAAGTTGGTCTTCGGATAAGCCGCTCCGCCGAGCACCGCCGCCAGCGAATGCAGCATTTCTGCGGTCACGGCTCGCTCCTCGGCCCGGCGGCCGAGGGCGGTCTCCAGCGCACTTGAGCCTGCGCCGTCCTCCCACCAGCCGCCGAAGTCCGTTTTCAGCACGGGAATATTGTTGGAGAAGTTCTTCTCGATATAGCCGAAGTAGTCCTCGGGCAGGGCCAATATCAGTTTCGGATACTCATATTCGGCGTTCCATTGGCGGACCGTCTCGGGCAGCCAAGGCTGGGCGTCGCGGTTGTCACTGAAGGCGCCGTTGATCAGGATGGCGTCGTAGGGGTAGTCGGGGCGGTCGTGTTGGGCCAGGTATTCAGGCAGCCGTTGCGTGGCCTGCTGGACGTCGTTAAAGAAGCGGCCCGCCATCGCGTAACCGCCGGCGATATGGCTCAGCACCCGCGAGCCGTCAGGCCCTTGCCAATAGAATGGAACGGGCAGGCCCTCGACGCTATGGGGAGCCCGGTCCTTGTTGACCCCTTCGATGAAGTACTTGATGCCGGAATGGGCCAGCACCATCGGTAGGCTGCAAATCGCCGAAGGCACATCGTCCAGGATGACCGAGTTCACCTCGAACCCGCCGCGGCGTGCCAGGTCCCAGGAGTCCAGCGTCACGCGGTTGAGCGCCTCGCTGGAGCAAAGGCCGGTCAGCATGTTGGCGTAATCGCCGGAGACCCCCATCCTCTTTTCGCGCATGCGAGCAAAGACCCCATCGGTCCTGTCGGGATGCAAGTCCAGGAGGGCTTGCAATTGCCAATACGTTTCGGAGTACCACTTGAAGAACGGATACTGCTCCAACCAGCCGAGTGCGAGCATGCCGTTGTCCGCGTGACGGACCTTAACGCGGTCCTGCAGATCGGTGTAGCCGATGTCGGTGTGCGTGGTGGGGACGATATAGACCCGCCACTTCCTTGCCGGGGGCAAGGTCAATGGGACTTTGATTTC
>DATKNZ010000419.1:0-3722 GCA_035541055.1 Candidatus Acidiferrum sp.
TGGTTCGGCCACAGGGAAGTCAGCGGCGCTCTGCCGAGACGCCGCTACACCGAGCTTCATGGCCGCCGCGCACGTCCAGAGGCTGTTAAGGCACCGGTGAGCGGCCCTTGATACCCCGGTGTGTCTCCCATGTGGGTCGACCCACAGGGGAGACACACCGGGGTATCACCGGCACCTCACCGGAACCAAGACGGCGCGAGGGCGGCAAGATGGTGTGCATAAGCCACAGTGGGATAGGATCTTATGAATCTGGAGCGCCTGAACGAGGCGACAGGCACCCGGATGGCCGTTGCGGTCCTCGGCTCGGGGACATGGCCGAAGGAGCATACTGCGCGCATAAAAGATGTAAGAAGCTGAGGCGCAGCGGCTTACCGCAAGTGTGGCCCAAAATGCGAGGCCTGCGCCGCTTTCAGCCCAGGTGCAAGCCGGGCTTCAAGGGATGTCCTGCCAGGAATTCTGAAGCGGTGAGCCGCCGACCTCCTTCTCGCTGCAAGGCGAGGATGCGTAAAGCGTCCGCACCGCAGCCAACGATGACCCCCGCTTTGTCTGCCTGCAGTACCTGCCCGGGCTGGCCATGCAGTTGGGCAACTTCCGCCTGCCATATCTTCAGCAACTGCGGCTGGGGCGAAGCGGGCAGGAACGTGTAGGCGCCCGGCCAGGGCACGAGTCCGCGGACCCGGTTCCAGACCACGCGCGCCGGCTGTTGCCAGTCTATGCGCCCGTCCTGCTTGGTGATCTTCGGAGCGTAGCTGACGCCCTCCGCCGGCTGCGGCGAAGACACCAGCTTGCCGGATACAACACCGGGGATGGTGCGCACCAGAAGCTCAGCTCCAATTCGGGCCAATCGGTCATGGAGCGTGGCCGAGTTGTCGTCGGGGCGGATCGGGGTGCTCGCTTGGGCCAGGATGTCGCCGGTGTCGAGCGCCGGCGCAATCTTCATGATAGTGACGCCGGTCTCCGCATCGCCATTGAGGATGGCCCACTGGATTGGCGCCGGCCCGCGATATTTGGGAAGCAGGGAGGTATGGACGTTGAGGCAGCCGAAGCGCGGCAGGTCCAAAAGGCTCTTCGGCAGGATCTGCCCGTAGGCGGCCACGGCGACCAGGTCCGGCTCCAAGGCGCGCAGTTGGGCAACGAAAGCCTCGTCGCGGGCCTTCTCGGGCTGCAGGACCGGGAGCTTCTCGCGCAGGGCCAGCTCTTTGACGGGCGTGGGCCGGAGCTTCAGGTCTCGGCCTTTGGGGCGATCGGGCTGCGTCACCACTCCCACCACCTGGAACTCGGGCGAGGCCACCAGCGCCTGCAAGCTGGCGCAGGACAACTCCGCCGTGCCCATGAAAACGATGCGCAGCGCGGCCATAGGCGGCGGCGGCTACTTGTTGCGGAGCAACCGGCGCGGGCCGGGCGGGCGGGCGGGGCGGGCGCTCACGGGGGCCACCGCGGGGCCGGTCACCGTGCGCTTGCCGAGGGAAGTGGCACACCGCGAGCAAAGGAATTCGTGCAACTCGCCCGACGGCAGCACCAGCAGGAGCCGTTCCCGGACCGGCTGCGAGCGCCCGCACTTCGGACAGTATAGCTCGCTGGCGGTAAACTTGCCGAATTGCTGCGCCATCTCACTTCGCGTCCTTGTGCCTCACCACGATCTGCTGGATGTCCTGGAAGGGGATCATGACCTCCTCCGAAGCGCCTGCGCGCTGGATCTGGAGATGGAAGTCGTTTGCGGCGATACGGCTGATGCGCTGGCCAATGTATTCGCCCCGGGCCGATTTGACGACCAGCACCATGTCGCGCTCCGCATCGCGGCGCACCACGCCGAAGAAGCCGCCGAACTTCGTCTCGATGAAGCGGCGATTGAAGGTGAACTGCCCGCGCTGGTATTTGGTCTCGGCGGGCAAAGCCGAGGCCTCTTTTGGGGTTTCGGTGTGGGCCAGCTTGAGGCCCGTCGGATGGGCCGCTCCTTCAGCCTGCATCGGGTTAAGCGCATCAGCCGCGGGCGCGGCCTGGTCGGTCGTCTCGGCGGCGGGCGCTGCCGCGGGCTCCGGCTCCCAGGGCTGCTCGGCGGTCCTCGTCTTGGTGCGCATGGACAGGAAAATGATAGGGCCGGCAATAGGCAATATCGCGGAGACGCCGCAGACGAGACCAGCCGGCTGAGCGCGAAAGATGGATACCTCATACGCCGCGTAGAGGTTCGCCGCAAAGAGCAGCAGCACAATCAGGAAGCCCGGGCCGGAGGAGAACAAGGCCCCGATCAGCGACATGTGCCGAGGCTGTTCCAGCCGGGCAGGCGGCTTCAGCTTCACCTCCGTCTTCTTAATCCGCTCCTCTGGCGAGGCAATGATGAAGGGCTCGACGTAGGCCTGGAGCTTGGGAATGGCGGCCAATTTCTTGAGGTCCTCCTGTGAAAAGCTGGCCCAGGAAATGCGCTTATACTCGCCCTCCCCCACTTTGATCTGCGCCCCCGCGTCATTGGCCGAACTGGCGAGCACCTCGCCCGTAATCGTCTCGCCGTTGACCAGGTTGAAGGTGTCGGCGCGAACAGCGGCGGCCACGAAGCCGCACACCAGCAGGAGGATCGTCAGGAACACTCTGCGCACCATGCGCTTGAGATAACACATTGGGTCAGGCAAGGAAAGGAAATTAGCGGGCGGCGGGGCTGTCCCCAGGAAGACCCGGCGCGGCCCGCGCGGGAGCGCAAGCTTTAGCCGCAACGATGAAGACGGAATTCAACGCAAAGACGCGAAGGAGCAAAGACGCCAAGACGTGAAGACCCCCATCTCCGCCCCCTGCCATGCCAGCCAAACAGCGCCTCCCCAGGTGAGGGACTCAGATGCCCAGAACCTTTGCGCCTTCGCTCCTTTGCGTCTTTGCGTTAAAGGTCTTCTGCGTAGCCCTGCTCGCCAAAGCCTGCGCTCCTACAGGTCCTACGCGGACCGCAAGGCCCAGGCGGCGGGCGCCTGTGATCCCAACGCCGCAACCAGGTCGTCCACAATCCAATTCGGCTTTGTTTGCTGGAGATAGTCCGCCGTTGCCCCGTGCTGCCAAACGCCGTACCGAATCGTCCGGGCCACATCGGCCCGGAGTTCCGCCTGGACCAGCAACCCCGCCAAATACCCGCCCAGCACGTCCCCACTGCCACCCTGGGCCAGGTAAGGGTTGCCCGACGAGTTCACATAGATATCCCCCGTGCTGCGGCCGACCAGCGTCTGGTGGCCCTTCAAGACGACCCAGGTGTTGCCGAAGCGGCGGGACACCCCGCGCACGGCTTTTACCCGATCGGCCTGCACCTGCTGCGGCGTGCAGCGCAGCATCCGCGCCGCCTCGCCCGGATGCGGCGTGACCACGCGCACCGCATTCTTGGGAACCGGGTCCAGCGGCAGCCAATCCAACGCGCTGGCGTCGACAACCACCGGCGACATCAGGTCCCGCCACACGTAGCGCGCCTGCGTCTTCATGGCGTCCGGCACGTCGTCCGCCGCCAGGCCGGGACCCAGCAGGACGGCGTCGTCCGTGCGGCTCCACTTCGTGCTCTGCTGCCAGACGCTGACCATGACGGACGCCAGTTGCGGCGCGATTGAATGATAGACCGCTTCCACCGTGTGCAGCGTGATGAGGCCGGGCCGGGCCCGTTGCGCCCCGTGCGCGGCCAGCACGGCTGCGCCGTGAAAACCCAGGCTCCCCGCCACGATGGCCAGGTGCCCATAAGTCCCCTTGTGGCCCGCCGCCGC